>DASXYR010000323.1:0-7299 GCA_036502385.1 Gemmatimonadaceae bacterium | reverse complement strand
TGGATATCATGTGAGGCGGTCTATGTTACGCAGTGACAATGGGTTTGTCAATTCCAAAAATCCCATCTGACCCCGTAGATCGCGAGCACCCTCGGCATCTCGAAGCCGGGGATCACGAAGTACTGATAGCTGAGAAGATTTCGTTGCTGATAGCTGATGACAGCGCGCAGGATTCGAATCTCGAGGAGGCCCGACACCGTTCGCCAGCCGGCGACATTCTCGTCTCCCGCCGCGAGCGGAAAAAGCATGTGGCCACGGTACTCGTAGATTCCGGCCACGTGCAGCGAGAAGTCCCCTCGAGGGAACCGCTTGATGAAGTCGTTCGTGAAGTTCAGCTCTGATCGGCTTTGGTACTGCGGCTGATAGGGGCGCATCGCATCCCAGCGAGTCACCCAGCTATCGATTCCAAAACCGCCTCCGAGCGGTCCGCGGATCGACAGCGTCTGCGCCGTTGATCGTCCCGCTGGTGTCGGCAGCAACAGTGTATCGTAGACAACGGGCGCGAATCCCTCGGTCTTGTCGGTAGAGATCACGCCCGCCGAGATCCAGGGACCGAGAATCTTGAGACCCACCTCGCCACGCGCGCTAGTTGTCTTCGCGAGCGACCCCGGGCCGTTGGAACCAGGGACGGTCGTCGCGAATGAGCCCGACAATGACAGAAACGAAAGGGGTTGCACCCGCGCGCCAATGTCCGCATTTGTCGCGCTCCTGAATCCGTCGTGCTCGGCGAATCCGCTCAACACGCCAAATGGCGTCACGAAATCCGCGCGACCCGAAAACGTGTTGTAGGTGCTGCCTTCCATTGCGCGCAGCCGATCACCAACCTCGAAGCGCGCCGGCCCGGCGGTAAAGCCGCCGCTGGCGTTGTATTGAGTCTCGAAGATCCGTCGCTCGGTTGTGTCGGGTTGGTTGGCGGCGCCCACGCTATGGTCCGCGCCCGTTTTACCCTTGAAACCCAAAGATGCCACGGTCACCTGCGCCCACGGGCCACCGTTCATGCTCCCAACGGCGGCACGGATGTACGCGTTGGTGTGCGTCGCATCGAGGGACAGCACGGGAGGCAGGCCAAACGCCGGGCGTTGGATGTCGCGCGTCGCATGGGTTCGGTCGACGAACGCGTCGACGCTCCACCTCTTGCGCGCGATTCCAATTCTCGCGAGAAGCGAGAGCTCGTCACCAGCACCCGCAAATCGGGGACTGAGCACCCCGTATTGTTGACCGCCAAGCTGGAGAACTCCGCCGTTGTCGAATCGCTTGCCGTAAAAGCCGCGATACAGATTCGTATCCTCGTTGCCGGTCGCTACATCGACACGTGTGTAAGGATCCGTGTTCTCCACCCTCCACGTACGCATGTAGATCCTGAGCTCGCTCGCGCTCCTCTCAATGGTGAGATGCTCGAGCGTCCAGATCTGAATCGTCGAAAGGTCGAGGACGCCGCCGGTCGTGTTGTCGAGGTTGTCGAGCTCGAGGCCGTCATAGAAGATGCGTACCCGACGGAAGTCGCCGTTCATTGTCGCCACCTGCGGAGTGGCAAGCCATCCCGACCGAAAGGTCGTGATTCCCGGGATTCGATCGAGCAGGTCGATGAGTGTGAGCGCGCCTGTGGCAAAGAGCTGGGCGCGATCGTAGTCGTACTGGGGGCCGACCTCGTACGTCATTGGATCGGCAAACCGTCCGATGGGTGGCTTGATCGAGTCCGCCTTAACGGAATCGGCTCTCACCCGGGCGCTGTCGGAAAGCGTGTCCGCTTTTGGCTTAGGCGGAATCGGAACTACGCTCGATGGTGGCGACGGCACCTGCGCCCGAACGGGTGACGCGCCCGCGTAAAAAAGCGCCCCGGCCACAAGGCCGAGGCGGGCTGGGTTGGACAGGAGCCCGACAAACCCGGTCAGCGAACTCTCCCGCGAATGAACTCGATGAACATACCCGTCGGAACTCCTGTCGGTCCCTTTGGGATGGTGACGAGGTCGGACTCCGAGTACGCGGTACCGGCGATGTCGAGGTGTGCCCACGCATATCCATCGGCGAATTCCTTGAGAAACATCGCGGCGGTGGTCGCGCCGGCCGGCCGACCCCCCGAATTCTTGATGTCGGCCACATCGGACTTGATGAGATCCTTGTACTCGTCCCAGAGAGGCAGCGGCCACGCCGGCTCCCCCGCCCGCTTGCCCGCCGCGAGGATCTCGGCGATGAGCGCATCATCGGATGAGAATACGCCGCTCGCCGTGTGGCCCAGGGCGATCACGCAGGCGCCGGTGAGCGTCGCGGCATCGATGACGACGTCGGGATCGAATCGCCGGGCGTACGAAAGGCAATCGGCAAGAACGAGGCGTCCCTCCGCATCGGTATTGATGATCTCGATCGACTTTCCGTTGTGCGCCTTGACGACGTCTCCGGGGTTCATCGCCGTTCCGGACGGCATATTCGTCGTCGCGCCGATGATTCCGACGACGTTCACTTCGGGCTTCATCTGACCGATCGCTTCGAATGTGCCGAGCACGCCCGCTGCCCCGCACATGTCGAACTTCATGTACTCCATTCCCTGTGCGGGCTTGATCGAAATGCCGCCGCTGTCGAAGCAGAGTCCTTTGCCTACCAGCACCACTGGTTTGGCGTTTGGCCTCCCTCCCTTGTACTCGAGGACGATGAGCTTCGGATCCTGCGGCGTTCCCTGCGCGACGGCGAGGAACGATCCCATCTTCTCCGCTTCCATCTCGCGCCGGCCGAGTACGGTGATTCGCATTCCGTGTCGGTTCGCAATCTCACCGGCGGTTTGCGCGAGATAATCGGGAGTGCAGAGATTGCCGGGCATCATCGCCAGGCGGCGGGCGAGGCTATGGCCTGATCCGATGGCCTGGCCGTTGATCAATCCTTTTCTGCTGTCATCGGTGTTGCTGGTGACGACCGTCGCTCTCTCCAACGGCTTCCTGCGCTCCGCCTCCGGCGGCGCGGACTTGAGATCCGCATACTCCCACGCACCGGCGATCAGTCCGCTCGTGATCGCTTCCGTCTCCTCGGGTGAGATTTGCCCCGAGTACCACACCATCTCGCCAACGCCGAGTCGCTGGGCGTTCCGAGCAGCGAGCGTCGCCGCTCGCCGATACGATGCCCTTCGATCAGCGAAGTTCCCCATCCCGACGAGCAACACCCTGCGCGGACCTTTCGCGACGCCCGTGAGGTGAAGCATCTCGTCGCGCGCGCCCCGGAAGTCCTTCATCTCGATCGTCCTGCTCAGTGCCCCCTGCATCGCCGAATCGAGTCCGGCGATTCCCGCCAGCGTCGGGTTTTCGGGGAGCGCGACCACGAGCAGCGCCGTCCCAACCTCTGCGGGGTTGACCGAGTTAATGCTTACCGACAGCACTAACTCTTCATTCCCGCGATCACCTGCTCGCCGAAGCCCGAAGTCGAGACTTCCGTTGCCCCTGGCATCTGTCGCGCAAGATCGTAAGTGACGCGCTTCGATTTGATCGCGTGTTCCATCCCTTTCACGATCAGCTCAGCCACCTCATTCCACCCCATGTACTCGAACATCATCACTCCGGAGAGGATGACGCTGCCGGGATTGATCTTGTTCAGGTTCGCGTACTTGGGCGCCGTACCGTGAGTCGCCTCGAACACCGCGACGCCGTCGCCGACGTTGCCGCCGGGGGCGATTCCCAGCCCGCCGACTTGGGCCGCGGCGGCGTCGGACAGGTAGTCGCCGTTCAGGTTGGGGGTCGCAATCACCGAGTATTCGGAAGGACGCAGCAGCATCTGCTGGAACATCGAGTCCGCGATACGGTCCCGCATCACGATGGCATCGGCGCGAGCGGTCGGGCCGCCCTTCGTGAGCTCCGCCTCGCTGCAGGTATCCTCGGGGAATTTCTCGCGGGCCACTTCATAGCCCCAGTCGCGGAACGCGCCTTCAGTGAACTTCATGATGTTGCCTTTGTGAACGAGCGTCACGGACTCTTTACACTTGGCGATCGCGTAACGGATGGCCATCTCAACGAGCCGCTTCGAGCCGAACTCGGACATCGGCTTCAGCCCGAGCGCTGACTTCTCGCGAATGTCTACCTTGAACTCCTTGCGCAGGTAGGCGGCGATTTTTTCCGCTTCCTGTGAGCCCGCCTTCCACTCGATGCCGGCGTAGACGTCTTCCGTGTTCTCCCGAAAGATCACGACGTTCACCCTTTCAGGCTCCTTCACAGGAGCGCCGACTCCCTCGAAGTAGCGAACCGGACGAATGCAGGCGTAGAGATCGAGCACCTGGCGCAACGTGACGTTCAGAGACCGAATTCCACCGCCAACCGGCGTCGTGAGCGGGCCCTTGATCGAGACCCGGAATTCGGCCATCGCATCGATTGTTTCCTGTGGCAGCCAGTCCTGGTATTGCTTGAACGCCTTCTCCCCCGCGAAGACTTCCATCCACTCGACTTTGCGCTGGCCATTGTACGCGCGCTCCACCGCGGCGTCGAACACTCTGACCGAGGCGCGCCAAATGTCGGGTCCGGTGCCGTCACCCTCCACGAAGGGGACAATGGGACGATCGGGCACACTCAACACGCCGTTGGAGAACTTCACCGCTTCACCGCGCGCCGGGACTTTGGCGAACTTATACTTCGTCATTGGCTCCTGAGATGTCGATGCGAACCGCCAAATCTAGTGAATGCGGGCCGTGCACAATACCCAGCAGAATGGGTATGAACTCCGTACTCGGAATAATGCCTCAACTGAAAAGAATTCTTCAAAGTACCATTTGTGCGTCGATATTGAGCTTGTGTGGCTGCGAAATGGGTCCTCCTCGTGTAAACGGCGTCCCTGCGGCGCCGCCCGCGCCTAACGTTCCATGGACTGTCCCTGCTGGGGCCATAAAGCCGGAGCCGCTCGTCACGGCGGCGACCGCGCTCGCAGTGCCGCCCGACCTGGAACAGCGCATACAGCAGCTCTCGCTCGCGGACGTCGTCGATCTCGCGCTCAGGAACAATCCCGCGACGCGCGCGTCGTGGGCACAGGCCCGCGCGTCCGCCGACCTCCTCGGCTCGGCCCGCGGCCAGTATTACCCGACGATCGACGCCGAGGCGACGTTGTCGCGCACCAAATCCCCAGCGACCGGTACTCGCTCGGCGGGACAACGGACCGAGTATGGGCCGACGGTCACGCTCAACTATCTCCTGCTCGATTTCGGAGGGCGGTCCGGATCCGTTGAGAGGGCCCGACAAACTCTTTTTGCCGCCAGCCTGTCTCATAACGCGACGCTTCAGAATACGGTGCTGCAGGCAGAATCTGCCTACTTCACCTACATGGCAACCGTCGCGCTTCTTGGCGCGGAGCGATCGGCAATTGCTGAAGCGCAGGCAAATCTCACGGCAGCGCAACAGCGATTCAAAGTAGGCCTCGCCACGATCGCCGATGTCCTGCAGGCAAAAACGGCACTCTCGCAGGAGCAGCTCAATCTCGAGACCATCGAGGGAAATCTTCAGGCGGCGCGCGGCGGGCTCGCTGCGGCGCTCGGGCTTCCCGCCAACCTTCCGTTCGACCTCGCGCCGCTACCATCAGCAATCCCAGTCGGTGCCATTTCACAGAGTGTCGACAGCGTGATCAACGCCGCGCTGCGCAATCGTCCCGACCTGGCCGCTGCTCGCGCCCAGGCCGCGGCAGCGGCTGCGGATATTCGCGTCGCACGATCGGCAGAGCTGCCCTCTCTCACTCTTGGCAGCAACGCGGCCCGCACGTACTCGCAGCCTCCGACGTTCGCGGGTCCTTCCTACGGAATCACATTGGGACTGCAGATTCCGATCTTCAACGGCTTCTCTCGACAGTACGACGTGGCGGCGGCAAGGGCGCAGGCGGAAGCGATTTCCGCGTTGGCGGATCAAACCCGCCAACAGGTTGTAACACAGGTATTCGTGTCGTATTACGCGCTGCAGACCGCCGAACACCGGGTCGCCACGGCCGACGACCTCCTGGCGAGCGCGCAGCAATCCGTGCAAGTCGCGGCCGGAAGGTATCGCGAAGGCGTCGGCAGCATCATCGATCTCCTCACCGCGCAGACCGCTCTCGCCAACGCGAGAGCGCAACAGGTTCAATCACGCTGGCAGTGGTACTCGTCGCTCGCGCAACTCGCCCGCGACGCCGGCGTTCTCGGAGTGCGGGGCGACACTCCCTTTTCTTTCACTCCAGATACGCTAGTGTCTCCTCAACCTATTAATCCGGTTCGCCCGTAAGCATGCCGACGTCTTCCAATACAAGGCTGGGTTCCCTGCGAATCCACGAGGTATGCGGGTTTGCGATGGCGTTGGCCGTTGCGGCTGCGTGCTCAAAGTCCGACCCGCCTCGCCAGGCCAACGTGCCGGTGAGCGTGACCAAGGTGAAGCGCACCAGCGTCCCTTATGTCGTGACGGCAAATGGTGTCGCCGAGCCGATGCAGACTGTTGCCGTGGAATCCCAGGTGAACGGCATTCTCAATCGCGTCACTTTCGCGGAAGGGCAGGACGTGCAGGCGGGTCAGGTCCTCTTCGAGATCGACTCGCGTCCATACGTCGCGGTCCTCGAGCAGGCGCGCGGCCAACTGGCGCGCGACGTGGCCCAGGCAGCGAACGCTCGACGGGATGCGGCGCGCTACGCCGCGCTCGTGAAAGAAGGTTACGTCACGACGTCGCAGGCCGACCAGGCCGAGGCGACTGCGGCATCCGCGGCTGCGACGGTCGAAGCCGACAGGGCGACTGTCGCAAGAGCGGCGCTCGACGTCGCGAACTCGACAGTTCGCGCCCCCATCTCCGGACGCACGGGAAGTCTCCTCGTCCGTCAGGGAAATCTGGTAAAGGCGAACAGTGATCCTCCGCTCGTGATCATCAATCAGATTCAGCCAATTCTGGTGCGCTTCTCGGTGCCGCAGAGCCAGTTCCCCGACATTCAGCGCTACTATCGTGGCGGCAACGGGCTGCTCGTCCGCGCGACTCCGTCCGAAGGATCGGGCGCCACACTCTCCGGAACACTTGCGTTCGTCGACAACAACGTAGACTCGACAACCGGCACCGTGCTGTTGAAGGCACGATTCGCAAATCCCGAAGGGTCACTCTGGCCGGGCCAGTACACCAACGTGCAGCTCCAGCTTTTTGTAGATCCAAACGCACTCACGCTGCCGGCGCCCGCCGTCATGACGGGTCAGCAAGGCACTTACGTGTACACAGTAGATAGCGCTGGCAGCGCTAAACAACGACCGGTACAAGTCTCACGCACTGTCGATTCTTTATCCGTCATCTCGAGCGGCGTCAAAGAGGGAGAACAGGTGATCATCGACGGTCAATCGAGGCTCGT
>DASXYR010000322.1:0-5335 GCA_036502385.1 Gemmatimonadaceae bacterium | reverse complement strand
AACGACCTGGACTACGTCACCTATGTCGGCAACGCTGCCGTCCAGGCAACACTCGGCGACACGATTACGGACGCGAATCTCGGTCTTCTGAAGAAAATGCCGCAGGTATCGCTGGCGAACTACGCATATCGCAACAATGGGAATCTCACGTTCACCAACATGGCGGGGCAGTGGGGATTGGCTCAACCCGGATTTTCGAACGGAGCGGTGTACGTCGATCTCACCAATAGCGGAAACCTCGATCTCGTCGTCAACAACGTCAACGCACCCGCATCGATCTATCGGAGTCGCGCGCGGCAATTGAACGGAAACCACTACCTCAGCGTGAAGCTGGCCGGGAGCGGCAAAAATACCGGCGGCATCGGCGCGAAGGTCGAGATCTATCAAGGGGGTATGGTCCAGGCGCTCGAAGAATCGCCGACGCGCGGATTTCTCTCGTCGGTTGATCCGCAGCTCCACTTCGGCCTTGGCGCCTCGCCGAGAATCGATTCGCTCACTGTCATCTGGCCAAATCGCCGATTTCAGACGCTTACCAACGTCGCGGCCGATCGGGCCATTACGCTCGTCGAGAAAGACGCGACGGGGACGTACTCGTACCCGGGACGCCCAAGCGCCGTGCCTTCATCTCACAGTGCTGCGGCGCCGTCGCTATTTACGGATGTGACGTCAAAAACCGGAATCAACTTCAAGCACGCGGAGAACCCATTCTTTGACTACATCCGCGAGCCGTTGATGCCACACCTTCTATCGACGGAGGGTCCCGCACTCGCGGTGGGCGACGTCAACGGCGACGGACTCGACGACATCTACGTCGGCGGCGCCAAATGGCAGCCGGGAGCGATCTTCCTGCAGTCGAGCGACGGCACATTCCGGCCGAGCGTTCAGGCATCAATCGCGGCGGACAGCCTCGCGGAGGACATCGACGCGATCTTCTTCGACGCGAACGGCGACGGGCATCAGGATCTGTTCGTGGTGAGCGGCGGGAACGAGTTCTGGGGTAACGAGGATGCGCTGCGACCCAGGCTGTATCTGAATGACGGCAAGGGGAATCTCGTGCGCGCGATGAGCGCGGTCCCGGACATCTTCGAGAACGCCTCGTGCGTTGTCGCCGGCGACTTCAACGGCGACGGTCGTCCGGATCTGTTCGTCGGCAGCAGAGTGGTGTCGCGAAGCTATGGACTGATTCCGAAGAGCCACCTCCTCCAGAACGATGGCGGCGGTCACTTCACGGATGTGACGGGCGAGAAGGCGCCGGAGCTGTCGGAAGCGGGGATGGTGTCATCAGCGGCGTGGACCGACTACGATCACGACGGCAAGCTGGATCTCGTGGTAGTCGGAGAGTGGATGCCGGTGCGCGTATTTCATCAGGAGAATGGAAAGCTCGTCGATCGAACGAAAGCAGCGGGATTGTCGGATACGAATGGCTGGTGGAACTCGGTCACCGCCGTCGATCTTCGCGGCAACGGGCGACAGGACCTTGTCCTCGGCAATCTCGGACTCAATTCCTATCTGAAAGCATCGCGCAAAGAGCCGGCGCGGCTGTACATCAACGACTTCTCGCACAGCGGTGGGTTGGAGCAAATCCTCACGACGTACAGGGATGGAGTGAGCTACCCGCTTGCGGGCCGCGACGAGCTCCTCGAAAAGATCCCGTCACTGAGAGCCAGGTATCCGACGTACAAATCGTTCGGCGCGAGCCGGGTCGAAGACATTTTCCCCCGAGAGGACCTGGCGAACGCGAAGGTGCGCGAAGCTTACACGTTCGCTAGTGCGGTGGCGCGCAACAACGGAGACGGAACGTTTACAATGGAGCAGCTTCCGGTCGAGGCACAGTTCGCGCCGATCTACGCCGCGTTGCCTGGGGATTTCGACGGCGACGGGAGGACCGATTTGCTGTTGGGGGGAAATTTCTCGGGAGTCCCGCCGGTGTTTGGACGATACGATGCGAGTTACGGGCTGATGCTGAAGGGCGGTGGGTCCGGCCATCTGACTCCCGTGGATATGACCTCCGACAATCTGGTCATCGACGGTGAGGTGAGGCATATGGCAGCTTTGCGCGGGCCCAAAGGCGAGCGCCTCATTGTTGTCGCGCGCAACAACGACAAGCTGGAGATCCTTCGCGCGCAGCCGCTTGTGGGCAGCACGCCGCCGATTCATCCGTAACGAACCTTGGCTGTGGCGATCGCGCCGTTCAGCGCGACCATGCCGAGGTTGGTGATGATGACGGGCCAATCGTGTATTACGATGCCGTAGACAATCCACAGCATGCTCGCGGTAATGAGAACCCCGAACATCCACAGCGAGAGATCGCCCGTCCGTCGCGTGCGCCAGGTACGAATGACCTGAGGAAGAAAGGACAGGACGGTAAGGGTGCCTGCGAAGTAGCCCAGAAAGTGGGTGAATTGCATTTTCTTGTTTGGGTTAGAAGCACTACAAAGCACGCGATCCGAGATCTCAGAAGCATAGATGGTAGATATCAGACAACTGCGCTAGGACCGATTCACTCGGCGTCGTTTCCGCTAACAAGGGAGGCCGAAAACGCAGTTGTCCGAGATCTGAGATCTACGCTTCTGAGATCTCGGACGCATTCCTTGATGTGGTGCCGTTCATGCCGCCGGCTCGACCGACGCCATCCCCGACCCGTCGCGGATGGTCAGCCAGTCCGTCCGAACCCTGTCCCATTCCTGAATCAGCAGGCCCTGATCCTCGAACACGGATCTGATCTGGCTCGGATCGTAGCCGCAGATCTCCTCGAGAATCGGAATCAGCACGCTCAGCGCATCGTCGCTGATCACCGTGCGTCGGGCGATCTGTGAGATGTGTCGCGCTTCCGATGCCGCGATCGTGAGTCCCTCACCACGGTTCACGTGCAGCATCACGTGGATATCCGAGCTCCCGTCCCCGACGTACACCACGCGATCGCTCGGCACCCCGAGGCGGAAGCGCAGGTAGTCGACGGCTGCGACCTTGCCGTAGCCGGCCGGCACCTGCTCGATCGACTCGATCTCGCCCGACTCCGGGTTGAAGCCGAAATGCGCGCCGATGATGTGATCGGCCGGCACGATGCCGTCGAGCGCCGAGTGCACGACGAGCCACGGCGCCGCGGACACGACATAGAAGTCGAAGCGAAAACCATCGATCCCCGCCTTCAGGAATTCGGCGAGTAATGCGATGTTGCGTTTGAGACGTATCTGGTGGCCGACCTGGATGAGGTCGTCCCTCCGAACGCGGCGGAACTCGGGGTCGTGCCGCAGCAGATACGTCAACTCCGCACCTTCCTGCACGAGATTGAGCCGTGCCAGGTGGGAGACCTTGTCCTGAAAGCTCGGGATGCCAAGCATCTCGCTCAGTACGAGACCAGAATCGTTGAAGCTCAGCGTCTGATCGAAGTCGCTCACCAGCAGGTAATGCTTCCTCATCTATCCTCCATTTTGCGGCAGTGCGTGTGGTCGCGCCTCGTCGACCGCGTCACGCCGGTGTTTAAAACAAAATCGCCCCCGCATCCATTCGGATGCGGGGGCGAGGCTTAGCGGTATCAAATGCACCTAGCTTCTTCGCCTCCGCGCTCCGCGCACCGAGCATCCGCCATTGGGGCGGTTCTCGGAGATTGCGTTGAGCTTGCGGTGCGTGAAGAGGGCCATGTCGATCTCTGTGAGTTGATGCAATGTCGCATGTGCTCGCGCGACTTTGTCAAAGCAACCTATGAGCACGTGACTGTCATGTCAACATTTTGGCGTGTCACGTGGCTGTCACGTTGCGCTCTAGCACCGGTTAGGTACGCTATGTACGGGTTAACGCCGCTCCTTCCGCGTTGAAGAGATGCGCGCGCGCCTCGGGAACGCCCACCGCGATGTTGTCCCCGACCTCCGGCAGCGCCTGATTCGCAACCGATGCGAGCAGGCGATGCTGTCCAACCTCGAAGTGAATGTGACTTGTCCCCCCGAGGCGCTCGACGAGCACCACTTTGCCGCGCAGCGCGTCCTGGTTGCCATTGCTCTTGTCCTGATCGGCGCGTGTCGCGTTCTGGCCGGCGTTATTTTCGATCGACAGGTCCTCGGGGCGAATTCCCATCGTAACCGGCAGTCCTGTCGCTTCTCCACCTGCGCTGTGCCGCAGCATCACCCGCGCGCCATCGGTCGCGAAGTACGTATGCCCTCCTTCGCGATGAAGCACGCCATTGAGAAAATTCATCGACGGAGTCCCGATGAATCCAGCCACGAAGCGATTGACCGGACTCTCGTACAGCTCGATGGGCCTCCCGATCTGCTGGATGCGTCCGTCAGCGAGCACGACTATCCGGTCGCCCAGTGTCATGGCCTCGACCTGATCGTGCGTGACGTAGACGGTGGTGGTCTTGAGCCTCCGTTGGAGGGACCCGATTTCGATGCGCATCTGCGCGCGCAGCGCAGCGTCGAGATTGGACAGCGGCTCGTCGAATAGAAAGACCGATGGCTCGCGCACCATGGCGCGTCCCATCGCGACGCGCTGACGTTGCCCACCAGAAAGCTGTTTGGGTCTGCGATCGAGAAGCTGCTCGAGTCCAAGCACGCCGGCTGACCACTTCACGCGCCGATCGATCTCCGGCGCGGGGATCTTTCTGATGCGAAGCCCGAGCGAGAGATTCTCGCGCACGGTCATGTGCGGGTAGAGCCCGTAGTCCTGGAACACCATCGCGACGTCACGCTGTCCCGGCGGAACATCGGTGACATCGCGCTCGTCGATCCGAATTCGCCCGCTGGTGACGTCCTCGAGTCCTGCGAGCATGCGCAGAATCGTAGACTTCCCGGAGCCCGACCCGCCGACGAGCACGAGAAGCTCACCGTCGTGGACGTCGAGGTTGAAGTCCTGGACGACGGTCGTGTCCCCAAATCGCTTCGTTACGTGATCGAAGTGGATTGAAGGCATTTACGGCGAGCCGGTGCCATCGGAATCGGCATCATCCGGATGATCCGCGTGCGCGCTACAGCTGTCTCGTACGGGATGGTCGACTGCCTCGGTCGGGCTGGCACCAAGAACGGAAGGTTTGACCGGATGCTTCGGATGGGGCGGATTGAGCGGATAAAACATTTTGGTGCTGGATGTTGACGGAGTGCTGGAGAAAATGCGATAGAATTTGGGGCGGGGGCCAAAATGGAGGAGGAGGCCGAGTTGAAGGCCCGTTCCGTGTAGGTAGCTATAAACTTGTCGAGGGGCTGCAGCATTAACCTCGTAGGTTGATTTGACCTCGATCACCAATTTGCCGTCCACGACCATGTCGAGACGCTGGCGCGCGATTACTTCGCCCCGATAAAAGACGGGTACGAATACCTCGCGACCAACCTTATGTCCGCGATCT
>DASXYR010000321.1:0-7503 GCA_036502385.1 Gemmatimonadaceae bacterium | reverse complement strand
AGACGGGATCGATTCAGGCGATTCTCAACGCCGCATCCATCCAGAACAAGGGCACCGAGCTCACGCTCAACCTCCATCCGCTCCAGTCGCCCAACGCGGGCTGGGACATTGGGGTCCAGTATGGGCGCAACAGGGGCAAGGTGCTGAGCCTGAATGGGGCCCAGTTCATCACGTACAACCTCGAAGGGTTTCAGGGCGCCATCGGAACCTCTGCGGTTGGATTTGCTCCGGGTGTAATCCAGGGAAATGACTTTGCTCGTTGCGGCCTCGGCATCACCAACCTAACGGTGCCGGGAATTGGCCCCGTCGCCGACCTCGATGCGCTCTGCGCTTCCTCGACGCCCGGCTACAAAAAGGGCGCTCTGTTCCTCGGCCCGGATGGACTCCCGGTCGCCGATCCAACGGCGCGCATCATTGCGGATCCGAATCCGAAGTACACGATGTCGTACACGACGGCGTTCCGCTTCAACAAGTTCTCTCTCTCCGGACTTTTGGATGTCCGCAAGGGTGGACAGGTCTGGAACGGAACCCGTGGTATTTTGGACTTCTTCGGAACGGGCAAGGACACGCGGGTTCGCACCGAGACCAACGGCCAGTACGGCGTGAATTACGCGACTGATGTATATCCCAATACCGCTGGCCCGGGAAAGGATTTCGTTCCTTTCACGAGCACGCAGGCATGGCAGGACTGGTTCTCAGCAGACGGTGGCGGCTTCGGCACAGTGGGTGCGCAATTCGTCGAGGATGGCAGCTTTGCCAAGCTTCGCGAGATCTCGCTCACCTACACGCTCGACAAGCCGTTCTTCAAGAACCTGACAGGCTTCTCGAGTGCGGACATCCGCATCGCGGGACGCAACCTCCACACGTGGACGAAGTACTCCGGATTCGATCCCGAAGTCAACCTCGGCGGCGCCGAGTTCCTGACGCAGGGACTGGACTACTTCATCAATCCACCAACGCGGTCGTTCGTCCTCTCGTTCAGCCTCACTCGCTAGCCAACACGGAGACCTAAGAAGTGACTAACTATATAAAACACGTAGCGGTGCGGATCGCCGTCGCGGCCACTGTCGTATCAGTCGGGGGGTGCAACTTCCTGACGGGTGGCGAGTCGAGCAACGATCCCAACCGCCAGGTCGTGGCGACGAACGATCAGTACTTCGTCGCTACACAGGAGAATCTCTGGGCGTACTGGGGCAGTGATCTCGCCCGGGTGACCGGAATACTCGCGCAGCAGTTCGACGGCGTCGCCAATCAGTACGGCGCGCTGCAGAGCAGATACTCGCACGATGAAAACACCACCAACGGATCTCACGCCGCCCTCTACACTTCGGGTTCCCTCGTGGACATCAAGAAGCTTCAGACCGGCGCGAGAACTGTGGGTGATTCGCTTTACGTTGGAATCGCGCAGGTGGAAGAGGGTGCGCTGATGGGCACGGGCGCCGATGTCTTTGGCGATCTCGTGTATTCCCAGGCCCTGCAGAACATTCCGAATCCGGTGCTGGACGACCAGTTCGCGGTGTACGATTCGGTGCAGAAGGTGATCTCCGCCGGAATCGCGAACATCAACAGCAACGTTGCCGGCAATGCGGGCCCGGGTGCAGCCGATCTCGTCTATGGCGGCGATGCCGATCTCTGGTCCGCAATGGCCCACACGCTCAAGGCGCGCTTCTTCATGCATACCGCTGAAGTGCGTGGCCTTCCGGCGTATCAGGCGGCACTGGCCGAGGCGCAGCAGGGAATCATGGACAACAGTGGGAACTACGTCGGTGCGTTCACGTCGACCGCATCCGAGACGAATTTCTACTTCCAATTCCATGGGCCAGCTGGGCGTGGCGGCGATCTGGGTGTTGAATCGACGCTCGACGCGCTGCTTGCGAGTCGCAACGACCCACGCCGCACGCAGTATTTCTCGCTCACGGGCAATCCCAGGTGGCTGAGCGCCACGCGGGGCGCGGCAGGATTCCAGCAGCCGTACGTCACGTATGACGAGAACACACTCATCTGGGCGGAAGCTGCTTATCGCACGGGTGATCAGGTAACCGCGCTGGCCAAGCTCAATGAGGAGCGGGCAAATAACGGTCTGGGCGCGGAAGTCCTCGCGGGCCAGCCGCTGCTCAACGAGATCCTGACCGAGAAGTACATCGTCGATTTCCAGCTCGGCGAAGAGGCGTGGAACGACTACAAGCGTACGTGTACGCCCAATCTCGTTCCAACCGCGCCGGCCGGGACGCCAATTCCCGGACGGCTGTACTACGACGCGGCTGAAAGGAACACCGACACGAACATTCCTCTCCCCGATCAGGGAGTGAATGGCACCCGCAACAAGAACGACCCTCCCAACGCAACGTCAGATGGAACGGGCGCGGCGTGCCTGGGGCAGTTCTAGCACGGAAGTAGTTCTGGTGGATACCCGGGCCCAGTCGAAGACGATTGGGCCCGGGTAGTTTCATCACCACTCGTTTCCATATTAGGGATATTCACATGGGATCAACTTCGTTTGGCGATGCTCGAATCAGGTGTGTCCTGATATCGATTTGCATTCTTGCCGTTTCCGCTTGCACCACTTACACACCGCTTCGGGTGGCCGATATGTCGCCCGGCTACAACGTGAGGGTCAGTCTGACGGACCAGGGAGCTGTCGATCTAGCGCCGAAAATTGGCGCGCGGGCAAGGCAGCTGGAGGGAACACTCACGGAGGCCTCTGACAGCATCCTCGTAATGTCGGTGCGTCGCGTTACGCGCGAAGGGGGAGGGGACGATACATACAACGACATTCCGGTCTCGCTCCCTTCCAGAGACGTCGATGTTGTCGAGCGGAGCACAACTTCGATTTCTCGCAGCGTGCTAAGCGCGGGTGCAATCGTAGCGACGGCCCTTCTCGCTGCAAAAGGCGCGGGCGATATCTCAGGGGGTAAGGACGGCGGAAAACAGCCAGCTGGGAACTAGGCGCGCGAGCGCCGATTAACTGACGCGGCGCTTTTTTTCTCGGTCGCGCTCTACCAGACGCCGACGCTCGATCGGCTCAGGCTGCTCTCGATGGTGAACCTGACCTCGGAGTTCCCGCGCAGCGAGATGGCCTGCGAGACGTAGCTGTCGGTGCCACCGATGCGCCGCACGGCGAGGCGGATGACTCCCATCTGCCCCTGAAGTTGTGCGGGTATCTCCATTGAGACGTCGTGAGCCGCCGCGATATTGGTGAAGCGCGTCTGGACCCCGTCGTGCACGATGTAGAGCACGATGTCAGCCCAGTTGTGGTTCTCGACCTGAAGTTTTACCGGCTCCGGTGGCAAGGCAGGCGAATCGGCGAACGACTCTCCGGCCGGCTGTGAATGGGCACAGGCCGAAAGGACCGCAGCAACGGCGAAATACGAGGCCACAACAGTCTTGGCGACCATCATCGCATCCTCCCCACGCGAACGTCGCGGCTCTATGTCGCGGCGGATGACTCAATGTGCTGCAGGGACCACGCCGCGTCGAGAGGAAATGCGGTGAACGGCCGGCCCGGGGAGCCGAGCGATTGCCGCAGAGTCCGCAATCCGCAATCGCAAGTGAACGTCGCCAGCATTGACCCACTACCCCTACCTGTGCCCGAGTTGACACAAACTCCTGTCCCGTCTAACTTTATAGGCTAGTCTGCCCCAGGAATCGGGCGACCGTAGAACCACGTTCAGGGTTTAATGCCGACAATCAATCAGCTAGTCCGTCAGAGCCGCCGCGACGTCCAGAAAAAGGAAAAGGCGCCCGCGCTCAAATCGAATCCACAGAAGCGGGGCGTTTGCACCCGCGTTTACACCACGACCCCCAAGAAGCCGAACTCCGCGCTTCGCAAAGTGGCGCGCGTGCGTCTGACCAACGGGTTCGAAGTCACGGCGTACATTCCGGGCGAAGGCCACAACCTGCAGGAGCACTCGATCGTGCTCATTCGCGGTGGTCGCGTAAAAGATCTGCCGGGCGTTCGCTATCACATCGTGCGCGGATCGCTCGACGCTTCTGGCGTCAACGGCCGCAACAAGAGCCGGTCAAAGTACGGCACCAAGAAACCAAAGACCGGTGGCGCAGCCGCTGGAGGTAAGAAGAAGTGAGCACACACCAGAAGTTCACCGGAGTTGACAGTTGAGCCGACGCAAAAAGTCAGTCAAGCGTCCGATCCTACCTGACGCTCGCTACGATAGCCAGACCGTCTCGAAGTTCATCAACGCCATCATGTATCAGGGCAAGAAGTCGACTGCCGAAAGAATCTTCTACGGCGCGATGGACATCGTCGAGAACAAGACGAGTCAGCCCGGCGTCACGATCTTCAAGCAGGCTCTCACCAACCTCAAGCCAGCCGTGGAAGTAAAGAGCCGGCGTGTTGGCGGCGCGACGTATCAGGTGCCTGTCGAAGTTCGTCCTGATCGCCGCACTGCGCTCGCGATGCGCTGGCTGATTACCTTCTCACGTGGCCGCAACGAGAAGTCCATGTCCGAGAAGCTCGCCGCTGAAGTGATCGCCGCGAGCAAGGGCGAGGGCAACGCGGTCAAGAAGAAGGAAGACACGCACCGGATGGCCGAAGCGAACAAGGCTTTCGCGCACTATCGCTGGTAGAAGCGTAAATGAAAGACAAAATCCCGTCCCGCGATCTTGGCGAGACGGGATTTTTTTTGCGCTAGTGGGGCGTCGGCCTCCTTGCCCGCGGGCCGGTTCGCCTCTCCGAGACTGTCCGTGCTTGCCTTCTGCGCTCTGCGGTCGTCGCGATGACCGCCAGCGCCAACTCGATCAGCCCGTACGCCATCGCAACCACTGACAACAGCGCCACAACGGCCAATAGGCGCGTCATGCCCGCGGATAAAGTGCCCCGAATTACTTCGTAGGTCGCCCCACCAACAAGAACCGCCGAGACCGCGGCAATCGTCGATGCGATGCCGATTGACATGCCGAGATCGACATGGGGAAGTGCGTCTTGCGGCTGCTCAGCAGTCGCGATAGGATCGTTCATTGCGTTTCCGGATAGCAGTTCGAGGTATGGCTTCCAGATATGAGCATCATGCTTCGTGCCGTTTCGACAAGCAAGGCTTCGCTCGGAGTTGTCGGGCTTCTTGGGCTGGTTGTGCTCGGCTGTGGTGGGTCGGACTCATCCGTTGCACCCCCTCCGCCCCCACCGCTCGTTCCCCCACACCTGACCATCGACGTCAGGTACATCTCGTCGTTTAGCGCAGCGCAGAAGTTCACCATCGCCGCTGCCGCAGACAGATGGACGCATGCACTCCTGACCGATCTGGGGAATTTCCAGCTGAGCTCCGCGAGCAACGACTGCTTCATTGGTGAGCCCGCCGTGCACGAGGTCCATCACGACGTGCTCCTTTTCTTGTCGCTCGAGGCTGTCGATGGTCCACACGGTACTTTGGCCTATACCCAGGTGTGCAGTGAAACCGCTCGAGATCTGCCTATCGTCAGTCACATCCGGATCGATGCCGCAGACATGGACTCTCTGGAAATCGAAGGCCTTCTATCGTCGGTCGTAATGCACGAGATGGGTCATGCGCTGGGTTTTAACCCGCACGTGTGGGGAAGAAAGGGACTGATCAGTGGAGGGACGGCGGACCCTTACTTCACCGGGCTTTCCGCCAAAACCGAGTTTTTGCGAAGCATGCCGTCCTACATGGGAAACGTGGTTCCTCTCGACGATATCGATCAGCAAGGTGACAAGAGCAGCCACTGGCGGTGGACAGCGTTCGGTGACGAGCTCATGGTCGGTGTGCTCGTCCCCGGCTACCGCTACCCTCTGAGCTCCGTCACGCTGGGACTCTTCAGGGACATCGGGTATGATGTGGACATGAAGGTCGCCGAGCCCTATCCGGTGCTCTCGGTCGTGTCGGCGCCGGCGAGCGCAGTCAGAAGGCTCGATGGCGACGTCGTGGCGCCGAAGATCAGAAGAATACTCCAACCGCTTGCGACCCCATAGCACCGCGCGCATCTTCGAATAATCATCTGTAGAGCCCTTATCCCTCGGCCGTCGGTCGAGGGATTTCCGTCGCGCTACGACGCGCTTCCGATCGTGGGGGAAGCAATGAAGTACCCTGAGGTTAGGAACTACCTGGCAGGCTCGTTCGTCGGCAACGATCGCCCCTCCCTCGAAGTCCACAATCCGAGCGATGGGAGCGTCATTTCGCACGTTCCTCTGTCGACACAGGATGATGTCGACGCCGCCGTCGCGAGCGCGCGCAAGGCTTTTCCGGCGTGGTCTGCCACGCCGATCAAGGAGCGGGTGCAGGTCTTCTATCGCTACAAGACGCTTCTCGAGAAGAACATAGACTCGCTCTCGGCGCTGATCACTGAAGAGAACGGAAAGATCGCGGGCGAGGCGCGTGCCGAAGTGCTGAAATCGGCCGAGTTGTGCGAATTTGCGTGCTCCCTTCCGCAGATCGCACCGGGAGAGGTGCTGGAAGTCAGCCGAGGAGTGGAGTGCAGGATCGAGCGGTATCCGCTGGGAGTTGTCGCGGCGATTACGCCGTTCAACTTCCCGAACATGGTGCCCAACTGGTCGCTTCCCAACGCGATTGCGCTTGGCAACTGTCTGATTCTCAAGCCGTCCGAGCTCGTTCCTCTCAGCGCCGGCAGAATCGCCGAGCTGTTGAAGGAAGCAGGATTGCCCGAGGGAGTGCTGCAGATTGTGAATGGCGGGAAGGAAGCAGTCGAGGCCATCTGCGACCACCCCGGGATCTCGGCGATCAGCTTCGTTGGCTCGACCAAAATCGCGAAGGTTGTGTATCGACGTTCTACCGCGACGCTCAAGCGTTGTCTCGCGCTCGGTGGCGCCAAGAATCATCTGATAGTGATGCCCGATGCCGACAAGGAGATGACGTCCAGCAATGTCGTCGCGTCGATGTCGGGATGCGCGGGCCAGCGGTGCATGGCGGCCTCGGTGATGGTCGCCGTAGCGAAGACGGACGCCATCATCGGGCGAATGGTCGAGCACGCGAGCAAGCTCGTCCCGGGGAAGGACATCGGCCCCGTGATCTCAGCCGCCGCCAAGGAGCGGATCGAGAGGTACATCGCGGAAGCGGAAGCGGCGGGTGCAAAGGTGCTGGTCGATGGAAGGCGCGCGATCGTGCAGGGAAAGGAGAGCGGCTACTTCATCGGACCCACGATCATCGATCACGTTACGCCCGACATGAAGATCGCGCAGGACGAGGTTTTTGGTCCGGTGCTGGTGATCATTCGCGCGAAGAACATCGACGAGGCATTGAAGGTGGAGAATGCGTCGCCTTATGGAAACGCGGCGTCGGTGTTCACCGAGAGTGGTGGCACGGCGCGCTACGTGATGGAGCACGCAAGCGCGGGGATGGTCGGCGTGAATGTCGGCGTGCCGGTGCCGCGGGAGCCGTTCTCGTTCGGTGGGTGGAACGATTCCAAATTCGGGGTTGGAGATATCACGGGTCGCGGGTCCATCGAGTTCTGGACGCAGGCGAAGAAAATGACGACGAAGTGGAACAAGGAAGCCGGCACGAACTGGATGTCCTAGAC
>DASXYR010000320.1:0-4937 GCA_036502385.1 Gemmatimonadaceae bacterium | reverse complement strand
CGGCAGGCCATCGGAGAGCGCCGAGCGCAAGTAGGATTGCTGGTTGTGCATTGCGGCGGTGGCCGCGCCAAATGCCCCTACGCCGGGAAGCACCAGCACGTCGGCCTTTGCCGCGGCACGGATATCGGTTTCGACGGAGATTTGGCGGTTGTCCGCCGAGATCGCTTTCACAAGAGAGTGGAGATTGCCCGCCCCGTAGTCGAAGATTGCGAGCCGCGTTGCGGTCGCCGCGTTCCGCAGGGGAATTGCGCTCGAGCTCATGCCGCATCCACCAGTGCGTCGACGCACTTCTGCATCATGTCCCATGGTCCGATTGCGACGCGTATCGCGTCGCCGATTACGGAAAGCGCTGGAAGCGCGCGCACCCTGATCCCTGCGCGCTCTAGCCGTCCGGCCGTCGCTGTGCAGTCGGCGACGGGAACGAGCACAAAATTCGCCGACGAATCGAGCGACGCGATGCCGCGCGTGCTGAGCTCTGCCCGAAATCTCGTGCGGTTTGTGACGACGTCATTCGCGCGATCCGCCACCCATGCCCGATCATTCCCGAGAGCTGCGATTGCCGCGCGTTCCGCCAACGCGCTCACCTTGTAAGGGCCGCGCGCTTTCAGCACCTCGGTGATCAACTCCGGCGACGCTATGCCGTAACCCACTCGCAACCCCGCGAGGCCGAATGCTTTGGACATCGTCCGCGTGATCAGCACCGGTCGGCCACTCGAGGCGAGATCCAGATAGTTCTCGCCGCCGAACTCGACGTACGCCTGGTCGATGATCACCAGCCCGCGCGCATTCTCGACAATGCGCTCAACTGTGCCGCGCGGCAGCGCTCCACCCGTCGGATTGTTCGGCGAGCAGAGATAAATGATGCGGGCTTCTGTATCGAGCATCGCCTCTGCGTCCACGTCGAGTGAAGACGTGAGTGGAACCGCGACAGGCGAGAGGCCGTTGGTTCGCGCGAACACCGGGATCATGCCGAATGACGGATCCGGCGTACACAACACCTCACCCGGCTCGGCGAACGCACGAATGGCGCAATCGAGCAAATCATCAGAGCCACATCCACACGCGATCATTGCTGGCGACACTCCGACGTACTCGGCCAGCGCCGCGGAGAGCGCGGGCTCGAACGCAACCGGATACCGCGTGACTTCATCCTGACCGATGGTTGCGAGCGCGCGCAATGCGGCCGGTGGCGCACCCCAGAGATTGGTGTTATCGCTCAGGTCAATGCCGCCTCGACCCCCATGCGGAGAATAGAGCGCGATGTCGCGATAACTCTCGCGCGCCAGATCGATCACCGGCGCGGATCCGCGATTCTCGTCTGTCGTCAGCATTCGACGCTCCAGCCGAGCGCGGCGCCCGCGTGGCCGAGCAGGCCCTCGGCTTCGGCGAGAATGGCGGTATCGACTGCCAGACGCTGCGCTGCCTCTCGACTCACCTTCTGGTACGATGTCCAGCGGACGAAGTCGAGTGTGCCAAGTCCCGAGTAGCTGCGCGCAAGACCGCCGGTCGGAAGCACGTGATTGCCTCCGGTGATGTAATCACCGAACACCACCGACGATTGCTCGCCGACAAACACGCAGCCGGCGTTTCTGACCTCCGGCAGAACGCGTTCCGCATCCGATATCGCCAGCAGCAGGTGCTCCGGCGCAAACTCGCTCGCAAAATCGATCGCCTCGACGACGGACTCGGCGCGAAACAGTCCGCCGTTCTGCTCGAGGGAGGCGCGAACGATCTCAGCACGGGCGATCACGGATAGACTTTCTTCGACGGCTTCCGCGAGCGCCAACGCTAAATCGTCGTCGAGTGAGATGACCAGGACGCATGCGTCAACATCGTGCTCCGCCTGCGCCACGACTTCGCGAGCTATCGCGCGCGCGTTGCAGCTTGCGTCGCAAATCACCAGCAGCTCGCTCGGACCCGCCGGGGAGTCGATCGCCACATCTCTGCTGACCTGGAGCTTCGCCTCGGCCACGTACGCATTCCCAGGCCCGACGATCCTGTCGACGCGCGGAACCGTCTCCGTGCCGTAGGCCATCGCAGCAATGGCGCCCGCCCCACCGATCGCGAAAACCCGATCTATTCCGGCAATCTCACACGCGGCGAGAACGACCGGCGCCGGATATCCATCGCTTTGCGGCGGAGAGCAGAGATCGATCTCCGATACGCCGGCAACCCGCGCCGGAATTCCCGCCATCAGCACGCTGCTCGCGTATGCGGCGCGACCGCCCGGCGCGTAGATGCCGACGCGCTGCAACGGATCGGGGCGGCGACCCACTATTACACCAGGCTCGGTCTCGACCTCCACGGCCTGTGGGGGGTCGGCGCTTTGGACCGCTCGGATATTCCGCGCCGCGCGCTCGAGCGCCGCCCGGAGTCGTGGCTCGATCGCATCGAGCGCTCGGCTGCGAACCGCCCTCGGCACCTCGAGCGCGTCGAGCGATACACCGTCGTAAATGCGCGACATCTCGCGCAGCGCGCGATCACCGTCGATGCGCACGCGCCGCACGATCGCTTCGGTCTCTGCGCGCACTGTCGAGCTTCTCGCCGTCGACCTGATCATGACAGACGCGCGCTCATCTCTGGACAATCCGCTCAAAGCGCCCGTGTAGCGCCAACCGGTTCTCGCGATTGTCTCGCTCATGGCATCAGGCGCTCCACGCGTGTGACGAGAATGCCGCTGGCATCGAGCGCCTTCAGCGCACCGATCGTCCTGTACACGGTGGCCGCATCCACCACGGCGTGGACCGCCACGCGATCGCCTCCGTTCAGAATGTCGATCACGGTGGGACCGTTTATGCCCGGAATGATCTTCTTCACCGCGTCGAGGGATTTTCGTGGCACGTTCGCCATCAGGTACCGCTTCCCGCGCGCGCGCACGACGGAATCGAGCGCCATGATGAGCGAGTCGAGCGCCTGGCCCTTCGCCGCGTCAAAACCGGTGTCGCATCGCGTCACGAGCTGCGCCCGAGAGGTGAGCAGTGTCCCGATCTCGCGCAGCCCGTTGACCCTGAGGGTCGAGCCCGTCGACGTGATATCGACGATTATCTCGGCGATGCCGAGCAGTGGCGCGATCTCCGCCGCGCCCGAGATGGGCACGATCTCCACATTCTGATCGCGCGACTGAAAGAAGTCGCGCGTGACATTGGGGAACGAAGTGGCGACTCTGGCGCCGGCTGCGATGTCGTCGAGACTTCTTACGATGCTGTCCTCGCGCGCCGCGGCTATGAGACGGCATTCCCCGAACCCGAGGTCCAATCGCCGCTCGACGGGTCGCGCCGATTCGCAGACGAGATCCCATCCGGTGACGCCGACATCGGCCACGCCGTCGGCGACGAACTCCGGAATGTCCTGCGCGCGGACGAACAACGCCTCGAATTCTCCCCCGAGCGACGCGGAGAGTGCGCGATCACCTTTGGAGAGCACCGGAAGTCCGGCGTCCCCGAAGAGCTCGCGCGTATCGTCGGCGAGGCGTCCCTTGTTTGGCAGTGCGATCTTGAGCATGAGATTAGTGGCAGAAAACAAAAAGCCCGTCCAGAAATGGGACGGGCAGCGGAAGAAGCTCTGTGAGTGGAGTCTGACTAGCGGACTACTATAGTCTGACCTGCACGCGCAAAAGCGCCCCGCGGCCCGTGAGGCCGTGGTGGCTGTGCGCATGGCGGAAGGAATTGAACGTGGTCATTGATTCAAGCCTAAGTACATCCATGGCCGAGCGCAACTGCGGCTGCAAGCTGCGGCTGCAACTGAACACTACCGGCCAGGGGCTTTGGCCGGGGCGGCTGGGGGCATCGGGCTTTGCTGCGAACTCGCCAGACGCTTCAACAGAAGCTTCTTGAAATCTGCCATGTCCAATGCTGAGGCTGTACGTCTCTTGCGGCCCCATCATTTTCCTCCGGCGATCGCCCGCAGCACCTAGCCGTCCCGCCCGACGCCCCTGGCCGGTAGTGTTCAGTTGCAGCCGCACTTGCAGTTGCATTTCAATTCGATCTTTACTTTTCCTTTTCCGCAACCTAGCTTGCCTTCCATGACCAACTTCTGGTTTAGCGCGAACTATTACTTCCTCTGGTACAACCAGCGGAGGCTCCAGTCGCGCGTGCAGTAAAGCTCAAAGCTCGATAACGCAAAGACCAGGTAAGCCTCCGCAAACGCGGGGGCTTTTTCGTTTCATGCCCCCGCGACTGGCCAATCCGATTTCCAATTTCACGTAGGGGAAGCAATGGCACCGACCGAATCCACTCTCGCGAAGACGACACGCCCTCTCGGCCACGACGGTTTCTCTCTCAAGGATCTGTCGCGTCCATATCGCCTCGCTTCCTTTGGCTCGGCTCCGCACGCGACGCGTCCCGTCCGCGTGAGCGACAGCGTCACGATCGGTGGCGCCGCGATCACGGTGATCGCGGGTCCCTGCTCGGTCGAAAGCGCGGACATGATCGCTGACATTGCATCGCGCGTCAAAGCTCTCGGCGCTGTGATGCTGCGGGGCGGCGCGTTCAAGCCGCGGACGTCTCCCTATTCCTTCAATGGACTCGGTGCCCCGGCGCTCGGCTTCCTCGATGCTGCGCGCACAGAGAGCTCGCTGCCCATCGTGACCGAAGTCATGGACACTCGCCAGGTTGAGCTCGTCGCGCGCAGCGCGGACATGCTCCAGATCGGCGCTCGCAACATGCAGAACTTCTCGCTGCTCGAGGAAGTCGGGAGATGCGGCCGACCTGTACTGCTCAAGCGCGGCCTGTCCGCGACGGTAACCGAGCTGCTGCTCGCGGCCGAGCACGTGATGGCGGCGGGAAACAGCCAGATCGTGCTGTGCGAGCGCGGGATCAGGACCTTCGAGACATCCACGCGCAGCACTCTCGACGTCTCGGCGATTCCTGTTCTCAAAGACGAGACACATCTACCGGTGATCGTGGACCCGAGCCACGCCGGCGGACGCGCGCGGCTCG
>DASXYR010000319.1:0-17353 GCA_036502385.1 Gemmatimonadaceae bacterium | reverse complement strand
GATGAGCTACTACCGCCACGGTGGTATCCTGCCCTACGTGCTCAGGCAATTGGTCGCGAGAGACAAGACTTAACTACAAAGCACGCGATGCGAGAATTCAGAGGCGCAGATATCAGATCTCGGACAACTGCGCTTCTGACTACTCGAGGAGTGCCGACTTCTTTTTCTTCAGCGTGAAGCGTGGAATCGATGCGTGGATCTGCTCGGCCAGATCCTCTTCGATTCGTTTTGGATCGAGTGGCTCCAGCATCGCCTTCAGCTCCGGATCGTCGGCCAGCTTGAGGCCGAGACGGGAGTAGAGGCCGGCAACCAGATGCAGCGTCTTCGTGACTTCCTCCTCCACGCGCAGATTCACCTGCAGGGTAAGCTCCTCACGCAGCTCGCCGATCCTCGACTCGCGGCTCTGCGTCATCAGCACGAAGATCGAGAGGAAGATCGCCTCGAGCGAGACGATCGTCGTGAGCATCCCGTACGGGTACGGATCGAATTGCGGAAGCGGGATGCCAGGGGTGTTCCAGACGATCCAGACGACAAACAGGATCGCGTGGATGACGAGAAATGGGGTCGCGCTCGCGACGCCGATCATCCGGTCGGCGAGAATCTCCATACTCGTGCGATTCGCCGAGTGCTGCGCCTTGATCGCGCTGAATGCCTTGTTGAGACCCGTGCTGCGGCGGATCCGCCGCTTCTCGGTGGCTGCCGGTGTCTCCGTGACGATTGTCGGGCCGTCGTTGTCGTCTGCCTGCATGTCTCGTCTCCGGGGAATGTGTTAAGGTAACGCAATCACCCGGCCACTTCCTGTGCGCGCGCAACGCGTTAACCTTTCCTTCATGGCCACCAACTCCGCGTTCACGGTAGGAATCGTACAGGAAGCAGTGACGAACGACGTCAGGAAGAACGTCGAGCGCGCCGAGACGCGCATCCGCGAAGCGGCCGACAAGGGAGCGCAGATCGTCTGCCTTCAGGAGCTATTCAACGCCCCCTACTTCTGCAAATCGCAGAAGCACGAGCGGTTCGATCTGGCCGAGCCGATTCCGGGACCGACGATCGAAGCGATGCAGAAGCTTGCGCGCGAGCTCGAGCTGGTGATCATCGTCCCGATCTTCGAGCGCCAGGCGGCGGGCGTCTATCGCAATTCGGCGGCGGTCATCGACGCCGACGGCTCGCTGCTCGGGGCCTATCGCAAGATGCACATCCCCGACGATCCGCTCTTCAACGAGAAGTTCTATTTCACGCCCGGTGATTCCCACATCGCCGACGATGGCGATCACAAGGGCGAGGGCGGATTCCGCGTCTGGAAGACGCGCTACGCGAACGTCGGCGTGCTGATCTGCTGGGACCAGTGGTATCCCGAGGCAGCGCGCATCACGAGTCTCCTCGGCGCCGACATCATCTTTTACCCGACAGCGATCGGCTGGCATCCATCCGAGAAGAAGGAATTCGGGGATGCGCAGGTCGAAGCGTGGCGGACGGCCCAGAGAGCGCACGCCATCGCGAACGGCGTGTACGTAGCTTCGCCCAACCGCGTGGGACACGAGGACGAGCCCGGCACCGATGGAATCGAGTTCTTCGGCCACTCCTTCATCTCGGATCCATTTGGAAGAATTCTCGCCGAGGCCGGCACGGAGCCCGCGGTTCTCGTCGCGAAGTGCGACACTGCGCTCATCGAAAGCACACGACGGAACTGGCCGTTCCTGCGCGATCGCCGCATTGACGCTTACGCGCCGATCCTGAATCGCTACATCGGGTGATCGTGCGCGCCGTAGTAGCGGCCAGTCTGATCGTTGTCGTAGCGAAACACGGCGCCGGACAAACGTCATCCGTCCACACCCTGATGCCGACGCCGACTACGGTCGCGTGGGGTTACTACGATGCCGCGGCGAAACCGGTCCTGCACATCCGATCAGGTGACGAGCTGATCGTCGGCACGCTGATCACGTCAACGCCCGAGCGGCTCGAGGGCGCTGGGGTCAAGCCAGGGGACGTCGAGCAAGCGCTGCGCGACATCACCACCACGGTCACCGACAAGGGCCCTGGCGGTCACATCCTGACGGGCCCGATCTACGTTGACGGCGCTGATTCCGGTGACGTCCTCGAAATACAGATCGAAAAGATCGACCTCGCGATTCCGTACGCGTACAACGCCTTCGGAACGAATCGTGGATTTCTTCCTGAGGACTTCCCGTACTCGAAGATGCGCATCGTTCCGCTCGATCGGAAAAAGATGGTCGCGCATTTCGCGCCTGGGATCGACATCGCGCTGCATCCATTTTTCGGGAGCATCGGCGTCGCGCCGCCGCCGGCGAGAGGACGGGTGAACAGCGCGCCTCCCGACATCCACGCGGGCAATCTGGATAACAAGGAGCTCATCGCAGGCACCACGCTCTACATCCCCATTCACGCGCCGGGCGCGCTACTCGAGATCGGGGACGGTCATGCCGGCCAGGGCAATGGCGAAGTCGACATCACCGCCCTCGAGACATCCCTGCGCGGCAGATTCAAGGTGACGGTGCGGAAGGATATTCGCCTTACGTGGCCGCGCGCCGAGACGCCGACGCACTGGATTGCGATGGGGATGGACAAGGATCTCCTCCAGGCGACCAGGATCGCGGTGCGCCAGGCCGTCGATTTTCTGATGACCGTACAAGGGCTTTCGCACGACGACGCGTACATGCTGACGAGCGTCGCTTGCGACGTGGACGTCACCGAGCTCGTCGACGGCAACGTCGGCGTGCACGTGATGATCCCGAAGGCGATTTTCGCCCGCGGCGCCGGCGACCACATGGTCCCGGCCAAACGCTGATGGCGCAACGGGAAAAAAGCGCCCGGACGAAGAGCGGTGCGCTTACAATGGACCTTTCCCTCGCCCGGCGCATGCCTGCGGAGTGGGAGAAGCACGAGGCAACCTGGATTGCGTGGCCGCACCACGAGCCGGACTGGCCCGGAAAGCTCGCTCCCATTCCATGGGTGTACGCCGAGATCGTGCGCGCGCTCAGCGACTACGATCGCGTCGAGATTCTCTGTCACGACGAGTCCGTGGCTGAAAACGCCCGCACGCTGATCGCAGCGCATGGAGTGAAGCCGGCGCGCTTCGCCATCCACCTGGTTGGGAGCGACCGCGTCTGGCTTCGTGACTCGGCGCCGACGGGAACGGTGCGCGCCGATGGTCGGATCGAGCTCGTCAACTGGGGTTTCAACGGCTGGGCGAAGTACGACAACTATACGAAGGACGCACAGATCGGCGGGGAGATCGAGCGCATCACCGGACTGCCGCGGATCGTACCGAAGCGTCCCGACAACGGCGAGACGCTGATCCTCGAGGGCGGTGGAATCGAAGTGAATGGCTCGGGCCGGATCCTCGTCACGGAGGAATGGCTCCTCACGGACGTCCAGGTTCGGAACCCCGGGATGACGTCGCGAGATTACGAGCGTGCGTTCGCCGAATATCTCGGCGTGAATGACACAATCTGGCTTGGCGAGGGAGCGGTAGGCGACGATACTCACGGCCACGTCGACGACATCGCGCGTTTCAGCTCGCGCGACACCGTAGTTCTCGCTTACGAGCAGGATTCTACCGACGAGAATCACGCGCGGTCAGTCGACAATCTCCGCCGCCTCGAGCTCGCGGGAGACAAGGCTCCGCTCCGAATAGTCACGATTCCATTCCCCCGACCGGTGATGATGAACGGCGAGCGACTGCCGGCGAGCTATGCGAATTTCTACATCGCGAACGGCGCCGTGCTGGTGCCGACGTTCAACGACCCTGCCGATCGCGTGGCGCTCAACGGAATTGCGGAAGCATTTCCGCGATATGACGTCATCGGAATCCACGCGGTAGATCTGGTGTGGGGACTGGGAACCCTCCACTGCCTGACTCAACAGCAGCCGGCGGGCTCTCCAGGGCGGCCGAAGACATGAAGATCACGGTGACGGGCGAAGAATCCATCAGGGTCGAACCGACGGGAGAACAGCTGACGATCGAATCGCCGACGCCCGATCTCCACTACTCGCCCTTTCACATGCTCGGCAGTGCCCTCGGCGGCTGCACGCTGTTCGTCCTGCAAAGCTGGGCGTCGCACAAGGACGTCCCCACAGATGACGTGAAGGTCGATGTAACCTGGACCTTCGTCGAAGGAGAGCACCGCGTCGGTGCGATGAAGGTGAAGCTGGATTGGCCGAGCCTCTCGGCGGAGCTGTGGCCGAGGGCGATTCGCGCGGCAAGTCTCTGCGGGGTGCACAACACGCTGACCCATCCGCCGGAGATCACCGTCGTGGCGCCCGGCTTCGAAGCCCCGCCCATCGAGACATCCGTGTGACGACGCCCGTCGCTCGGTTCACGGTGGCTGGTCGGCGGGTGGGCGACCAAACGCTCGCGCATCCCATCCGGCGGTATACCGTGATTTACGACGGGCACTGTAAAGTGTGCGGCCGGATGGTGAGAATGCTCCGCAAGTGGGATCGCAACAACCAGCTCGAGATCGTGCCCTCCCAGTCACCAGGAGTCTGTGGACGGTTTGCCTGGATTCCTCAGCGCGCCTACGCCGACTCGATTCAGGTTGTAAGAACGAGCGATGGGAAAACGTGGCAGGCTGCGGCCGCACTCGAGGAGCTTCTCAAAGTCCTGCCGAAGGGGCGGCTGATCTCATGGGTGTTCAAGGTCCCGTTCGCGCGTCCGCTCGCGGATCGATTTTATCGATGGTTTGCGCGTAACAGGGGCCATTTTGGATGCGGCGACCATTGTCAGGTGCGTCCGCCGGATCTTGATTACGGAGATGAGTGAGCCCATGGAGGCGAGGCGGATCTCGAGGAACCCTCCCCTGACGCTCGGCCCACGCCTTGAGTAGAATTTCCGGCGTGATGAACAGACGCGTTTTCGTTCAGTCCATGACCGCCGCCGCAGTCGGCGTCTCCGCCGCGCCAAGGCGCGTCCTCGCCGCACGAAAACTGAATCGCATCGGCCTCGAGCTTTATTCGGTGCGGCATGCGATGGCCAAGGATCCCGAACGGACGCTCGCGGCGGTGCGCGCAATCGGCTACACCGATGTCGAGTTGCTTTGGTCGTTCAGCAATTTCGGCCGAACCCCCAAGCAGGTGCGTGACACGCTGGACAAGGAAGGACTGCGGGCACCTTCGGCGCACATGGAGGGGCTGGCGATTTTTGTCGGATGGGAGCGGAGTCTCGACATCGCGAAGACGCTCGGCCAGGAATATCTGATCGTGCCGAGCTTCACCGATGAGACGACTCGGACGCTGGACGACTGGCGCGAATGGGCCGACCACTTCAATGCCGCCGGCGCGGTCGCCCGGCGACACGGAATCTGGCTCGCGTTTCATAACGAAGCCGAGCACATGAAGCCGGTCGAGGGAAAGATCCCATACGACATCTTCGTGGACCGGCTCGATCCCTCGGTCGTCAGGCTCCAGCTCGACACCGGCAACATGCTGATCGGCGGCGGGGATCCGATGCAGTACCTCGCGCGGTATCGGGATCGCTACTGGACGTTCCACCTCAAGGATGTCGTCCCGGACAAGTCGCAGGACACGGAGCTTGGCAACGGCATCTTCGATTTCAAGCGCTTTCTGGCCGCCGTTCCCGATCCCGACAAGAAGGTGTTCCATGTCGAGCAGGAGAATGGCTTCGATGAGCTGGCGAGCGCGCGCATGGACTGGGACTACCTGCAAAGGCTCGACTTCTAGCGACCCGAAGTAAATTGGGGGTCGTATGGCCGCAACTCCCTTTCACTTCGGCCCCGGACTGCTGATCAAAGCGGCTGCGCCGCGCCAGTTCTCGATGGCGGCGTATTCGCTCACGCAGGTCGTCATCGACATCGAGACGGGCTATTACCTGCTCCGTGACGACTACCCGGTGCACCGGGACATGCACACCTTCCTCGTCGGCGGCCTGATTGGACTCCTTTGCGGCATGTTGGTCTCGCGAACCGGCGCGTGGATCGCCCGACCGAGAGATCTCGTGGGCGAGGCGCTCACGGCGGAATACCAGATGTGGATCGCGATCCTGAGTGGAGTCTTTGGCGGGCTGTTCCACGCGGTACTCGACGCGATGATGTACACGGACATTCGCCCCTTTCGCCCGTTCTCCACAACAAATCCGCTGTTCGGACTCGTGAGCGTGCGGAACATCTACCTGTTCTGCGTCATTACGGGCTTGCTCGGCGCGGTATTGTTGCTGGCGTGGGAACGACGCCCGCGACGATTCTAGATGACCGTTGCGACGAGCCTTCTTCAGGACTTCACCGCCCAGCAGAACGCCAACGTATTCCTGAGAGCGTTCTCCTTCCCGACAATCCAGCTTCCCCTCGCGGCCGACGATGAGCGGATACTCGCCGATCGGATCGTGATGATGGACGGGATTGGATTCATCTTCCAGCTGATGGAGCGCGAGCAGAAAGTCGCGTCGAAAGCGGGTGACATCGAGAAATGGGTAACCAATAGTGTCGTCCGGCGCGGCGTGAAGCAGATCCAGAACACCCGGGATCTGTTGCACAGCTACCTGGGACTTTCACTCGTCAACCAGTTCGGCCACCGCGATCACATCTCGCCGAGGGATCCGGAGCTGATGGTCGGAGTCATCGTCTATCGGGTGCCCGCCAAATCGCGGGCATTCAGGGCGGCGCGATTCAAGAAGAACAAGAACGGCGGCTTCGTGCACATCCTTCGCGATGCCGAGTTCTTCGAGATCACAGCGCATTTCATCACGCCGGCCGAGCTGAACGATTACTTCGGATTCAGACGCGATATCCTCATCAACTGGGACCCGAGCCTGACCGCGGTCAGCGAGGCCGCGCTGATCGGCCAGTATCTCTCGGAAGATTATTCATCGGCGCCCGACGAGAGATTCGAGCGAGCGGCGCGATCGCACGGGGGTCCGACGGCGTGCGAGTTCGCTTTCGTTCTCGACAGTCTCGGCACGAGCATCGCGTCGCAAGAGGGAGAGTACGCGGATACAGAGGGCTATGAAGTGCTCACTGAGCTGGCGCGCCTTGGTCGTCACGAGCTGAGAGCGCTGAAGCAGCAGGTGCGCCTCGCGCTCGAGTCGGTGCGGGCCGATCGATTCGAGCTGCCGCACAGGATCGTGTCTGCGCGGACGGGGTGCGGATTTCTGATCCTTCCGCTGACGAGCGAGTTTCACGATCGAACCTTCTTTGCGCTGGAAAGCCTGTCGCAGGCGTCGAAATACGAGCTGCATCTGGAGAAGCAGGTCGGAATCGGGATGTGGCGTGAAAGTGAATTCGTGGACATCGAGTGGCTCTTTCTGAACGGAAGAAATCTCCCGGATGCGCAGCTGGACGAGCGGCTCGCGAGGGGATATCCCTTTCGGAGATCGAGCGAGCAGAGAATTCCGCCGATCTTCATCTGACCCGAAGGAGGCTCCATGCTGGGAACCGCTGACATAGTTGCGTTCGTCCCTACGAAGAATCCGGACAAGGCTCGGCAGTTCTACGAGAAGACGCTGGGCCTCAAGTTCATAGCCGACGACAAGTTCGCGCTGGTTTTTGAGTCAAAACGCGTGATGATCCGGGTCGTCAACATCTCCAGCTTTCCGGACTACAAGCCGCCTCCGTTCACCGTGCTGGGCTGGGGCGTCGACGACATCGGCAAGACCGTGGGCGGACTGCAAAAGCGCGGGGTAAAGTTCGAGCGGTACCCTGGGCTGGAACAGGATCCGCTTGGTATCTGGACCGCGCCCGGGAACGCGAAAGTAGCGTGGTTCAAGGACCCCGATGGCAACACTCTTTCGCTGAGCCAGCACTAGACCTGTGCTGGAACAAATCGCCACATTTTTGGTCTAATAGATACCCTCAATCGAGACCCACAATGCCCCGCTCGCTGCCAAACATCGCTGCTGCTCTTGTCATTCCCGTTGCTGTGGTTCTTGTTGGGGCCGCGCTGAGCGGCGGTGCGTCTCCGACGCTCGCGGCGCCGGCTGCCGCTCCGGTAGTCGATGTCACTCCGACGGTGGCTGGCGAAGACACCGCCGTATTTGCGGGTGGGTGCTTCTGGGGAGTTGAGGCGGTTTATGACCACGTGAAGGGCGTCAAGCGCGCGATCTCCGGTTATTCAGGTGGGGACGTCGCGGGGCCATCGTACGAGCAGGTGAGCACGGGCGACACGGGCCACGCCGAATCGGTGGAAGTGATCTACGATCCGTCGCAGGTGTCATACGGCAAGCTGCTCCAGATCTTCTTCTCGGTGGCGCACGACCCGACGCAGCTGAATCGACAGGGCCCGGACCACGGCACGCAGTACCGGTCGGCAATCTTCTTCAGGACTGCGCAGCAGCAACAGACCGCCGACAGCTACATCAAGCAGCTGACGACGGCAAAGACATTTTCGCGCCCGATCGTCACGCAGGTCGCGAAGCTCAAGGCGTTCTATCCGGCCGAGGAGTATCACCAGCACTATTTGGAGCACAACCCGACGCAGCCGTACATCGTGATCAACGACCTGCCGAAGGTTGCGGCGCTCAAGAAACAGTTCGCGGACGTCTATAAGGACTAGGGCGAAACTCCGGGCGTACCCCATCGTAGGGGAAACGGGTACCGATACGGGTACCGGGTACCACGTACTTGGTACCCGTACTATCACCACAGAGCCCTCCGCCCGGAGCACGAAATGAAGCACAGTAGCGCAACCTCTCTAGCCGTCTGCCTTTTAGCCACGTCGGCGCTTCCCACATTCGCGCTCGCGCAGGACTCTTCGTCGATACACGTCTCCGTGAAGGTGCCGGATTCGGTCGCTCATGTTGTCGACCGGGTGACTGCGGGTCAGGCGCGGTTCGCGATCTTTAGCCGGGACGGCCAGGCGGCGCTGCTCCTGATGGACACGACGATCGTCGCGCAGATGACGGATCGGGGGTTGGCGCGCATGAACTCGAAAGAAGCGACCGATACCATCAAGGGCACCGCCAATCGGCTGTTCGCGCGCATGGCGTTGGGCGCACTCGCGCCGTTGTTCGACCATGGCGTCGCATACCACTTGCGCGATCTCGCCGATGCCAGATACGCGGACGGCCGGCTTCAATTGATCCGCGCGAATGGCGAGGAGGTATTCAGCGATACCGAGATCGGCCACGGCCCGCTGATGGAGAGTTTCTATCCCGAGGACGCAGAGGCGTTCGCCGCGAGAGCGCGCGCCGCGAGGACGCGCCTGGGACGCTGATTTTCGGCCGACGACAACCGGACGCAATGCCGTCCGGCTGATTGGTTCCTGCGGGTCTCGTCGTGTCGGAGTAGATTCTCGGAGCTTCTTCACCAGACGGAGGTCCAGTGGAGCACTATCCGACGATCAATTATCTCGCTGTTCTCGTCGCTGGAATTGTCATTTTCGTGCTCGGTGGGTTGTGGTACTCTCCGGTTCTGTTCGCCAAACGCTGGATAGCGCTGCAGGGAAGAACCGAGGAGCAGATGAGAGCCCAGGCCGCAGCGGCCAACATGCCGTTGATGTACGTGAGCGCATTCATCTGCGGATTGGTCACCGCGTTTGTGATGGCGATTGTATTCGCACACATGGCGAGCTCGATGACCCTCAGCGCCGCGCACGGCGCGTTGATCGGTTTCATGTTGTGGCTGGGATTTGCCGCGACAACGAGCTACGCGATGGCTCTGTTCTCCGGAAAGCCGAAGCAGCTCTGGCTCATCGATTCCACGTACAATCTCGTTTCGTTCGTGCTCGCCGGGATTATCCTGGCAGTCTGGAGATAGGTCAGGCGCCCGCCAACCAGAGGAGGAACATCATGTTGCAACACGTTCGACTCGGCTACATCGCCTTTGCCTTCGCAACTCTCGCCCTCGCTGCCACTTCGGATGCAGGCGCGCAGGTGATTGAAAGTGCGAGGCCGCCCACGAGGACCATCACGCCGCGCTCCCAGGGGCGCTTCCGGATGTCGGCACCCGATCTGAACTCGGGACGTCGCATCGCGGTGTCCCACGTTTTCAATGGCATGGGCTGCACCGGGCAGAACATCTCGCCCGCGCTCCAGTGGACGAACCCGCCCGCCGGCACGCGGTCCTTCGCGGTCACCGCGTACGATCCCGACGCGCCGACGGGCAGCGGGTGGTGGCACTGGGTGATGTACAACATTCCAGCCAATACGACGGGGCTCGCCGCCGGCGCCGGGACAGGACGCAACGCGCCACGAGGGAGCGCGCAGGGAAATACGGATTTCGGATCGAAGGGCTACGGTGGGCCGTGTCCGCCCGTCGGCGACGCCCCGCACCACTATCACTTCAAGGTGTTCGCGCTCAAGGTCGACAGGCTCGACGTCCCGGGAAACGCGACCGCCGCGATGATCGGTTTCAACCTCAACGCGAACAAGCTCGCTACCGCCGAGATCATCAGCCTTTACGGACGGTAGTCGAATCGGTCACCGGCTTGAGAAGGTCTTTCACGTCGACGTAGAAGTTCTGGTCGACGTGAAAGTCTTCCGGCCGATCGAGCTTCACAGTCGTCGTCTTCCAGCTTTCGGTGGGCCTGAGCCAGCTTAGCCGCCCCGGCGATGTCGTGATCTTAACGGGCATCGCGAAGCCAGGTACCACGTTCGCCCATCTGTACGAGAGCTGCGATCCCCGGAGCTTGTACTCCAGCGTCGGAACCTTGGTCGTGCGCAGGTATTCGTCGAATACCTTGCTCAGGTCGAGCCCCGACTGGGTGCTGATGTAGTCCTCGATCTGTTTGGTGGTGACCGTCTGGTGCCAGAACGTCTTGCCGAGGCCGCGCAGGATTCCCCGCCAGCGCGCGTCGTCGTCCACCAGTTGTCTGATCGTAAGCAACATGTTCGCGCCCTTGTCGTACATGTCGCCGGATCCCTCGTGGTTCACTCCGTAAGCGCCGATAATGGGCTCATCGTTTCTTATGAGCTTCCGCTGCCCGATCGTATACTCGGCGCCCGCTTTTTTCCCCTGCGTGCACTCGGTAAAGAGTCCTTCGGCGTAGGTGGCGAAGCTCTCGTGGATCCACATGTCGGCCGCGTCTTTCATCGTGATGCTGTTGCCGAACCACTCGTGCGCGCTCTCGTGGACAATGATGAAATCCCAGAGCAGTCCGTGTCCCGTCGCCGATCGGTCGCGTCCGAGATAGCCGTTCTTGTAGTGATTCCCGTACGCAACGGCGCTCTGGTGCTCCATGCCGAGGTGCGGGGTCTCGACGAGCTTGTAGCCATCCTCGTACCACGGGAATGGCCCGAACCAGCTCTCGAAGCACTGCAACATCGGCTTCACCTGAGCGAACTGTTTCCTGGCGGTGTCGACGTGATAATCGAGCGGCCAGAAGTCGAGGGTGAGCTTTCCGCGCTCGCCGTCGTAAGTATCGCTGAAGTGGGCGTAGTGGCCGGCATTTACCGCGACGTCGTAGTTGTTGATTGGGTTGACGACGAACCATTCATACGTGGTCGTGCCATCGCTGTTTCGCGTTGTGCTGCGCAGCCGGCCGTTCGACACCTCGAGCAAGGAGTCGGGAATCGTGATCGCGACACGTTGACTGTCCGGCTCGTCGGAGTAGATGTCCTTGTCGGGCCACCAGACGCTCGCACCGGTTCCCTCGTTCGCGGTGACGATCCAGGGGCGGCCGAGGCTGTCCTGCGCCCAAACGAATCCTCCGTCCCACGGCGGACGCACGGCAACGACCGGCTTGCCGTGATAGTAGACCGAGATTTTTTTCTTCGCCCCGATGGTTTGAGGCGCGAGCAGTCTCACGAAGAACGCGTTGCTGTCGCGGCGGGCGGTGAGCTTCGCACCGTCCTGAACAATGCTGTCGACGACGAGCGGCATCTGCAGATCGATCTGCATCTCGCGCGCTTTCTTCGAGACGCTATACGTAATTGCGTTGTAGCCGGAGATGCTGCTGTCGGCGGGATTCACCCTGACGTGGAGATCGTAGAAAGTGACGTCCCACCACGCGCGCTCGGGCGTGTTCGAGCCACGGAGAGTGTCGGCGTGCGTGAATACGGGGGGCGAGACCGGAGCCGCTTGAGCGGAGATAATCCCCGGAGCTACAGCCAATAGGGTTAATAAGACTTCTCTTCGCATCTGGCGATTTTACCGGTTCATTGGGAAATGCAACTGAACACTACCCGCGGGGAGCCCTGGGCGGAGCGGCAGGCCGGTAGTCTTCAGCAAATATTACGGGCGCGATCTACTGGCCCCGATTTGGTACTCTCTCGGCGGCGTCGCCCCAAGAAGATTTGAAACGAAATAGTCCCACCGCCGCCGAACCATGTAAGGCTCGTTGCCGAAGCCGTGCGTCCGGTTCGGCAGCAGAATCAGATCGAAATCCTTGTTCGCCTTGATCAGCTCATTCACCACCAACAACGTGTTGTAGGGAGGGACGTTGTTGTCCATCGTCCCGTGTGCGAGCAATAGCTTGCCCTTCAGATTCTTTGCGTAGATCTGATTCGCTTCCGCGGTGTAGTTGTCGCTTCCATCGGCGTTGTGGGTGAGAAGACCCTGGTAGCGCTCGCCCCAGTCGTCCTCGTACTCGCGGTTGTCGTGATTTCCCGCCTCAGAGATTCCAACTTTGAAGAAATCCGGATAACGGAACATCGCGTCGGCAGCCGCGAACCCGCCGCCCGAGTGTCCGTAGATTCCCGCCCGATCGATGTCGATCCACGGGAAGCGGCGAGCGAGCTCCTTCATCCCCGCGACCTGGTCAGGCAGCGTGTTGTCGCCCATCCGGCCGAAATAGGCGTCGTGAAAAGACTTCGATCTCCACGGCGTCCCCATCCCGTCGATCTCCACAACTACGAACCCGAGCTCCGCCAGGGCCTGCGCATCGCCGCGCGCAGGCGAAAAGCTGCGGCCGCCGACGCTGCCCGTCTGCGGGCCGGGATAGATGTGGTTGACGATCGGATACTTCTTCGTCGAATCGAGATTTGTCGGCGTGTACAGAAGCCCGTAGAGATCGGTCTTGCCGTCGCGCGCCTTCACCTTGATCGGCGTGGGCGGCTTCCACCCTGCTGCGAGAAGCCGCGAGATATCGGCCTTCTCGAGAGCGACGACGACTTTTCCATTCAGATCCCGCAGGACAGAGGTCTGCGGCACGTCCGGTCGCGAATATGTATCGACGAAATAGCGGCCGCTCGGCGACAGCGCGATGTCGTGATCGGCGTCCTCGGGCGTGAGTAGTGTCATGCCCCTTCCGTTCATTCCGATCTTGTAGAAGTGCCGGAAATACGGGTCGCGGCCCGGCTCCTTTCCGTTGCCGACGAAATAGAGCGTGCGGCTCTTTTCATCCACGCGCCGAAGCTCGGCCACGTCCCCTTCGCCACTCGTGATCTTGCTCTTCACGCGGCCGCTGGTGAGGTCGTACAGATAGAGCTGGCCCCAGTCGTCGCGCTCCGAGAACCAGATCACCTCATTGGTCGCGGGAAGCACGCGCCAATTCGCCATCGAATTGCCGGACTCGTACTGCGTGGCCACGTCCTCGCGAAAGACGTCGCGCACCGCGCCGGTTCCAGCGTCCGCAACCCTGAACACTTCGTGCTTGTGATCGCGCGACGTCGACACAAACGCGACGTGCGATCCGTCGGGATACCATTGAACGTCCGTCCAGCCTTCGTCGCCGCGGCAGATGATGTGATCGCACAGCGTCGACCGATGTTGATCGGCAGGCATTTGAAGTCGGGTCACCTTCGGGACATCGACGTCGATGATCACGCGCTGGATGGTCGTGATGATGCTGTCGCCCGGCAGCGGATACTTCCACGCCTGCAGCTCAGGATGCCCAACCTTCGTGCTGACGAGATACATCTCGCCAACGCCGCGCTCGTCCTGCTGGAAGGTCGCGATCCGGCGTGAGTCCGGAGACCAGAGCAGGATCGGACGGTCGCTGCGGACCCACCCCGCGTTGTCCGTCGCGTAGCCGAACTCCTTGACGCCGTCGGTGGTGAGCTGCGTCTCGCGCCCGCTCGCGATATCGCGCGTCCAGAGGTTGTAGGCTCGAATGAATGCGGCCCGCTTTCCGTCGGGCGAGATGATCTCCGTCCCACCGCGAGCTGGTCTCGCCGCAAATTCCGCCCGTGCGCGTGACAGCTCCCGCGTGTCGATTGCGGCATCACACCGTTCTGTGCTGGCGCTGCAAACGCTGCGAAGGGCACGTGTGGGATCGACTACGACCAGGTCAGTTCCGCCGACCTTCATGCCGCGGTACCAGAAGCGGTCGCCGCCGAGCCATGAGGGCTGAACGCCGATCCCCGAAACGAGCGGCAGCACGTTTTCCCGGAGGAATCGCTCCGCGCGAGCGTAATCCGCGACTGAAAGCTGCCGCGGTTGCTGCGCCACGGCCGACGTGCCGGCGGCGGCGAACAAAGCAAGACCAAACCCAACACTCAGCGTCCGATTCCGCATCTTATCTATCTCCCTCCAGGAGCTCTTGCCGGCGTCTGGGGCGCGCGCGGCCAGACGTTGTCGGTGACGTCGCGATCGGGAAATCTCCCCGCAGGATCGAGGGATATTCGCGTGATCGCGCGTCCGCCGAAGTCCAGATTGGCGACGAAGGTGCGACTGCCGTTGAACCAGACATCAACCGGATAAGTGACGATGGCCGTATTCGCGTCGGCCATCCGACTGTTCGACATCGGCTTTATTGCGTTGCCGGTCGGGGCGAACTCGACCTTGAGGATTACCGGCGACGGCATCTGTCCGTTCTGTCGAACCGTCACCGCCGTCCGACGGCCAGACGTCTTCACGTCCTGAATTCCGCCATCGACCGATTCCGTCGTGAACAACCAGTAGTTCCAGAACCAGCCGAGGTCCTGGTGCAGCGCGTTGTCCATGAAGAACGCATAGTCCCACGGTGACGGATGCTTGAACCGCCAGGCTTTTGCGTAATCGCTCATCGCGCGCTGCACGGCGGAGTCCCCAACCACTCCACCGAGCGCAGAGAGCATCATCGGCGCTTTGCCGTAGGCGGCGAATGAGTAAAGCGGTCCGGCGTAGTTCTCGTCCCACATCAGCGGCGCCTCGAGCTCGTTGCCGCTGATTCGACCGTAGGCGAGCCCGACGCTATCGAGCTTCGCTGGCTGGTGGGCGTAGTCGGCGTCGGAGAGAATGTTCATGTATTGGTTAAATCCCTCGTCCATGAATCCGTACCACGTCTCGTTGACCCCGACCATCATCGGCCACCACTGGTGTCCGGTCTCGTGATCGGCGGCAAACACCGCCGACATTATGAACATCGGGTATTCCATTCCCAGCTCTGGTCCGTCGACCATCGTCAGCTGCGGAAATGCGTACGGCATCCAGAGCTTGGAATAGAATTCGAGTGCGTGACGCACTACCGGGGCGCCCTGCGCATACTGCTGCGCGTGTCCGGGGAGGTAGAGAATGTTCACCGGAACCGCACCGCGCCCCGGAATTGTCGCCCGCGTCGCATCCCACACGAACTGGTTCGACGTAGCCCAAGCGACGTCGCCAACGGTGTCCGCCACGAAATGCCAGGTCAGTCGATTGCCTGCTGCCGTCGATTTTCCGGCGCCGCGCTCGGCGGCGGAGACGATCGTGCGCAAGGAGTCGGACTCGAGGACGTGCGAGAGTCGCTCGCGCGCGGTCGGCGTAAGAACCTCGGTTGGATTCTGGAGGACACCCGTCGATCCGACGATCCAACCCGCCGGAACATCGATGCTGACGTCGAAGTGCCCGAAGTTGTTATAGAACTCGGCCGGCCCGAGATAGGGATCGGTGTCCCAGCCGCCGGGTCGAAGGTCGTCGAATACGGCGACGCGGGGATACCATTGCGCTACCTGGTAGAGCGAGTCGGCCCATCTGCCCATCCGCTCGCCTCTCCCGTTGTCGGCGCGCGGTACGCGGAATTTCCAATCAGCCTCGAGCGTTCCGGTGCTGTGCGCCGCGATTGGCGTGGCGATCGGAATGCGCGCCGACGTGTTGTGGAGAACCGTTGAGAGGGCCGGCGTCCGTCGCGTGCTGCCGGGAATGGGATTGCCGAGGGTGTCAGCAACATTCAAAGCCTGCCCGTTGATCTCGAGACGGCTGATCTGCATTCCGTCGGTGAGCTCGCTCGCTGCTTCGAGGCGGGGAACGTTGGGCAGGAAGAAATTCTGATCGAGGCGAAGCACGACGTTCCGCATCGCCGAGTCGCTGTTATTATGAATGACGACGGTCTCATGACCGGTGACGATCGATGTGACGGGGTCGAGGCTCGCGTTGATCTTGTAGTCGGTCCATAGCTGCCAGTAGTTTCGGCCAGGGCGTCCGGTCGAATCGCGCGTCCCCGTCTGGAAAGCTCTCTGGATCATGCGCGTCATCGGAATGTCGCGACGCACGGCGCGAGTTCCGCCGGAGGTTGTCTGCGAATTGGCGGCGAGCGGAGAAAGGACAAGAAGCGCTGGGACGACAATTGCGACGAGCGATCGTGCGGTCATCAAGACTCCTGAAAATGAGCGGCCCGCCGGGCTGCGATGCCTCGCGAAACAAACCGGCCGAAGGAAAAGTAGTTGGTAAACGCGTCCTGGCGCATGACTTCGCCGAGGCACAGGGAGACAAAGATGGAGTTCATACTCGAAGAAGCCATACCGGTTCTCGAGCGGACGCCGGCGGTGCTCGCGGCTCTCCTCGAGGACGTTCCCCAAGCATGGGCAGGTGCGCGCGAAGGCCCGGAAGCCTGGAGTCCGAGCGAAATCGTCGGGCATTTGATCCACGGCGAGCAGACCGATTGGATTCCCCGCGCGCGAATCATCCTGAAGCAGGGGAGTTATCGTCGCTTCGAGCCATTCGATCGATTCGCGGAGCTCAAATCCGATCGCGAGCTGCGCGACAGGTTGCGGGAGTTCGAAAAACTTCGCGCCGGAAACGTGGCGACGCTTCGGGGCTGGAATCTGAAGGACAAGGATCTGGATCTAACCGGAGAGCATCCCGAGCTCGGAACGGTGACGCTGCGCCAGCTGCTGGCGACGTGGGTGGTGCACGACGTCTCGCACATCGCTCAGATTACGCGCACGATGGCTCGGGAGTACACGGACGCGGTTGGGCCGTGGACGGAGTACTTGCGCGTTCTGCAGAGAGAGATTCGGGAATGACATTCGGAGCGGAATCTGGGAACTCCGCAACGAAAAAATGCAACGCACGCGATCCGAGATCTCAGAAGCACAGCGGTCAGATCCCGGACAACTGTGATCTACGCCTCTGAGATCTCAGATCGCGTGCTTTGTAGTTCAGTATCGCCTTCTTACAACGAGATGCCAGCCTATGAAATACGTAATGCGGCAGAAGCTCCTCTCCTGGGGCGATGACTTCACGATCAAGGACGAAGCAGGTCAGGACGCCTTCTTTGTCGACGGAAAGGCCCTCAGCTTCGGCGACAAGCTGTCGTTCCAGGACATGTC
>DASXYR010000318.1:0-2516 GCA_036502385.1 Gemmatimonadaceae bacterium | reverse complement strand
TCGACGAGCAGCGCGCGTTGCACTGCGGCGAGACGCTGGCCGCGGTCGTGGCGAAGCATCGCAACAGCGGTGTGGAGATCACCAGTGTCCTGCGCAGCGGCAGGCCTTGGGAGAAGCTCGACAACCTCGCTGCGGAAGTGGGCGCAAGCCTGATCGTGATCGGTCGCTACGGCGCCGGTGGTTCGAGCGTCGAGCTCGGCTCGGTCGCGGCGCATCTCGTGCGCTCGGCGAGTCGCCCGGTGCTGACCGTCACCTGTGATTTCAACCGCCTCGACCGCGAGGCGGACGACAACCAACACCCGTGAACGAAGGACAAAACACCATGAAAACCCAGGGCATGTTCAATTCAATCGCCAACCTCTCTCGCTACGCCGTCGCCACGAGCTTGGCGCTCGCGGTGCCGCTGCTTCCGGCAGTCGCAGCAGCCGAGGAAAACCATTCGTCGGCCTCCGTCGCGGCGGTCGACGCGCAATTGCACGACGCGCTGGTGAGCTACGTCGCGCGGGTGGAAAACGATCCCCAAGCGCGAGCTCGCCTACTGGATGAGAAGGACAAGTCCGGCTGGAGCGTGAACTTCACGCCGGTGCTGGTGACGCCTCATAACAACTACCGCCTCGGCGGCGGCGTCGATCCCGAGCTGAAATATACCCTCGACCGCGGCGGAGTGCGTTTGAGCGCAGGGCTGCGAGTCGGCGCGTACTACGCGAAAAATCTTTTCGGAATAACGACAATGCCGACATTGCGCTTGATGGTGCCGGTGGGACCGGTCGAACCCTACGTGTCCTTCGGCATGGGTTACGGCTGGCTGCCCAAGATCGAACAATCAGGCATCGCGACGATGTCGCGACTCGGCGTCGTGTTCCGCTTCAGCGAGAGCATCGGCATCGGCGTGGAAGGCACCATTCAGAAGATCGAAGGTTCGGACTTTGGGTTCCCGTCATTCGGTTCGGCGCTAGCGCTCAACTTTTAGCAGTGTCCCGCGCATTTTGATCGAGGTGAACCATGAGCCATACATCCGAATTCATCGTCCGCAGCATGCTCATCGGCGCTGGCGCCACCGTGACCATGGACGTCTGGGCCGCAGTCTTGCGGCGCCTTGGCATCCCGTCGCTCGACTTTGCATTGGTCGGGCGTTGGATCGCGAATCTCCCGCGGGGCCGGTGGCGCCACGAAAGCATTGCGCGCACGGCTGCGGTCCGCGGTGAGCGGCTGATCGGTTGGTGTGCCCACTATGCCATTGGAATCAGCTTCGCCGCGCTTCTGCTGCTGACCTTCGGCTTGGAGTGGGGGCGAGCGCCGACGCCGGGTCCCGCTCTCTTCATCGGCGTCGTGACGGTCCTGGCGCCGTGGTTCGTGCTGCAGCCCGCGCTCGGCGCGGGGATCGCGTCTTCCAAGACGCCGGCTCCCGTCTTCAACAGTCTCAAGAGCCTCATTACGCACACTGTGTTCGGCGTCGGGCTTTTCATCGCGGCAAGGGCGACGGTGTCGATCGCCTCTGCTGGCCATTGACGAGCGAAAAGGAGAACAGTCCCATGAGCAATTCACATTCGAAAACTCGTCGACTGACGAAAGCGGACTTCAAGGTGCCGGTCGCGTTAGTCTTGCTGAGCATCGTTCCAACGATCGGCGGAGTCGCCAGGCTGAGGAGCGTGGCGAGCGGCGCCACGGTCTCGCCGGACAACGCCAGGTTCCTGCACGCACCCATACCAGTGGTCATCCACATCTTCGGCGCCACGCTGTTCTGCATCCTAGGAGCGTTTCAATTCTCGCGCGGCTTTCGACTGCGCTGGCCCGGCCTGCATCGTCGCGCGGGCAGGGTGCTCGGCTTCTGTGGTGTTTTGGCGGGAGTAACCGGCCTGTGGATGACGGTCTTCTATGAGATCCCGACCAGCCTGCAGGGGCCACTGTTGCGTGCATCTCGCTTGGCCGTAGCCACTGCGATGATAACGTTCATCGTCATCGCTTGGCGGACCATCCTGCGCCGCGACGTCCCACGTCACGAGGCGTTCATGATCCGCGCCTACGCGCTCGGGCAGGGCGCGGGCACGCAGGTCTTGATCTTATTGCCGTGGATGCTGATCTCCGGCCAGTCGGGCGGCCTGACGCGAGATGTTCTCATGACTCTGTCTTGGGTCATCAATGTCGTCTTCGCGGAGGTCATCATCGCGCGTCGCCAAAGGGCACCGCGAAAGATCGCGCGGGGTGAGCTCGTATCTTCTTTGTGAGATGCAACCGTCGCTACGGTCTCCACCCGGCCCAAGTGACCGAGCAACGGACGTCTGGTTTCAGCTTCACGTCGGCTGCCGCCATGACGCCGACGACGAGATACGCGTGCTCAGCCACGACCATCGCCGCGGCGCTGATGTTCGTCGAAGTACCAGCTTGATCGAGAATCATCCAATCTGGCTCGGACACGCTTCCGGCAAGCGCAAAGAGATCTCCACTGCAGGTGCTGGGAAAGTGTAAATCGGAAACGATGAGGGGCCCTTCGAGCACGCGAGTACAAACTCCTTTGC
>DASXYR010000317.1:0-3484 GCA_036502385.1 Gemmatimonadaceae bacterium | reverse complement strand
GGGGTGGTCGGCTACGTTCCTGGCGATCTGACACTCATCGTGCGGGCGGGGACGACGCTCGCCGAGATCGAGAGTGTCACCGCCGAGCACGACCAGTGGCTTCCTCTCGACCCCTTCGGCACCGACGACGGAACGATAGGCGCAACGATCGCCACGGCATCTGCCGGACCTCTCGCAACGAGCTTCGGATTGCCGCGAGACCTGTTGCTCGGACTCGAGTTCGTGAATGGACGTGGAGAGGTGGTGCGCGGCGGCGGGAAAGTCGTCAAGAATGTGGCTGGCTTCGACCTCTCGCGCCTCCTCACCGGTTCGTGGGGGACGCTCGGGGTCATCACCGAAGTCTCATTGAGATTGTACGCGCGCCCGAAAGTCGATAGAACCTTTGTCGTCACGCTCAGTCGAGAGGAGAAGGCGAACGCAGCGCTCATCCGGGCAATTGCCGTTTCGCCGCTGGCGCCGTTTTCACTGGAGCTCGTCAACGGCACCGCTGCCCGCCAGCTCGCGCTCGGCGACAAGCCGTTGTGCATCGTCAGGTTTGGGGGCAATTCCGCAGTTGTGGAATCCCAGCTCAAGGCCCTGTCGCAGCTCACGCGAGCGGACGAAGTGGATCAATCGATCTGGACAAAGTTTCGCGCGCTGGATCGCGAGGCGGATAGCGTCATAAGAATCTCGAGTTTGCCGACACGATTTCTCGGGACTGCGGCAGGCATCGTTGCCGACTCCCCGCCCGACATCATCATTTCGATCAATCCGCGCCGCGGCGTGATGCGTCTCGCGACATTGCAGGCAGGCAATTCGTCTTCGACCGAACCCGGGATGCCCATCGACATTCCCGAGGACGGAAAAAGCTCCGAAACCGTTCTCATATTCGAGAAGCTTCCTGAAGACGTGTGGCCGGTCGTTTCCGCGAGAGTCGCCGCCGATTCTCTTTCGCGCGGCGTCAAAGCCGTCTTCGACCCACACAATCTTCTGAACCCCGGCATACTCGGTAACTGATGACCGCAGGCTTTCCGATCGATCCGCTGCCCCACGATCCGATGCCGGGATGCGCGCTACCCGGCACTCCGCTCGCCGACGCGCTTCCCGGGATCAACGCGTGCGTGCACTGCGGTTTTTGCCTCCAGGCGTGCCCGACCTATCTGAATCTGGAGGACGAGAACGACAGCCCGCGCGGGCGAATTTTCCTGATGCGGTCGCTGCTCGAGGGAACCGTCAAGCCCGATGATCCGAGCGTTCAACGGCACATCGATCAATGCCTCGGCTGCCGAGCCTGCGAGCCGGTGTGCCCAAGCGGAGTGCCGTACGGTCAGCTACTCGAGGCGACGCGGGCGACTCTCCGTGAGAGCCGGCCGACTCCGTTCATCGCGCAGCTCATTCTGTTCGTATTCGCACGGTCGTGGCTCCTGCGTCCAGCGATGTTCTTTTCGCGACTTCTCGCATCGACGCCGATTCCGACCCTCTTTTCGGGCGTGAAGGGGCGGCTCGGATTCGCTATGGCGATGCTCGCATCGACGGGCCGCTCGATAGAACGAGGTCGCTACGACCCCGTTTCGAGGGGAGAGCGTGGGAATGTGGCGACGCTTCGCGGGTGCGTCATGGATGGATTGTTCAGCGCCACCAACCAGGCGACCGAGCGCGTCCTGAAAGTGAACGGTTATGCGATCGTCCGTGCGCCAGGACAACAGTGCTGCGGCGCGCTGCACGCCCACGCGGGCGACCTCGAGATCGCGCGAAAGCTGGCGCGTCGCAACATCGCTGCGTTCGAGAAATCCGGCGACGCCTTCATCGCCGTCAATGCGGCCGGCTGCGGCGCTATCATGAAGGAATATGGACATCTGCTCGAGCACGACGGCGAGTGGCATGCGCGCGCGATCGCGGTCAGCTCCCGGGTGCGTGATGTGAGTGAGCTGCTCGCGGCGGCGGGTCCGCGCCAGGGCGGCGCGCTCCCCATACGGGTTACCTATGACGCGCCGTGTCACCTGCAGCACGCTCAGCGAGTCACCGAGGCGCCGTTGGCGGTCCTGGCGGCAATCCCGGGTTTGGAGCTCGTGCCCCTCCACGATTCGGATCAGTGCTGCGGCAGCGCTGGCATCTATAATCTCATCGAGCCGGAAACGTCGGATGCGGTGCTCGAGCCGAAGCTCGCAAACATTCGGGACACGCGCGCGCCGTGGGTGGCGACCGGCAATCCCGGATGTCTGATGCAGATCGGCGCCGGCCTGATTCGCGCCGACATCTCAGCGAGATCCATCCATCCGATAGATCTGCTCGACGCATCCTACGCCGCGTTCGGGCAGTAGCGTCCCGTGAGGGCACTGGCTTAATTGCAGGTAATGTCGGAGATGAACGAGTATTCCGCGCTGCACAACGGTGCTCTCTTTTTCGACCGGAGCGACCGGACGCGCACACGCATCTCCGGCCCGAAGGCCGTCGAGCTGGTGACCGGAATGGTGACGAACGATGTGTCGAGTCTCGTCATCGGTGAAGGTCAGTACGCCGCCGCGCTGACGCCCAAGGGAAAGATCGTCGCCGACCTCCGCATTTTTGCTCTCGACGAAGCACTGTTGATCGATACCTCCGCGCCCTCATCCGCCGGCTGGAAGGAGATGGTCCGCAAGTACATCAATCCGCGCGTCGCCCCTTATCACGATGCAACCGCGGAGCTGAGCGACATCGGTGTTTTCGGCCGCTCGTCCCGCTCGATTGTATCGCGGGTGACGGGGATCGACGATCGCGAATTATTGGCGTTGGCGCCATACAGCCACATCACGCGGCCGTTCGGAGACTTCACCATTATCGTGGCGAGGGTTCCCGAGATGGATCTCGATGGATTCGAGATCTTCGTTCCGACCGAGGCGGTCGAGGCCATCACGGCGAAGCTGCGCGCGGCCGGTGTTGCCGCCGGGAGCAGCGAGACATGGGAGATCGCGCGGGTCGAGAGTGGACGTCCGAAGTGGGGCGCCGACATGGACGACTCCACGCTTCCACAGGAAGCGAACTTCGATGAGCTCGGCGCGATATCATACACGAAGGGCTGCTATATAGGGCAGGAGACCGTGGCTCGCGTTCACTTCCGCGGGCACGTAAACCGTTTTCTCCGCAAGCTTCGGTTCATCACGCGGCCGCCTCCACCGAGCGGCGCGGAGCTGGTCGACGAGGCCGGGAAAGTCATTGGCGACATTCGGAGCGTCGCGTTGTCCCCGAGGTTTGGCGGAGTTGCGCTGGGGATGGTGAGGCGCGAGATACTGCCGGGAACGACTTTGCAGGCACGCTGGCCCGGCGGAGAATGCAGCGTCCAGATAGAGCAGAACGAAAAAGGCGCCACTGTTTAGTGGCGCCTTTTTTTAAGTCCGCGAGAAGAGCTACTTCTTCTTCGTGGTCGTGGTCTTGGTGGTGGTGCTGCTGCTCATCGGCGTTGTGCTAGCCGTCGAGTCCATCTTCATGGTGGTGTCCATCGCAGCCGGTGCTGGTGCCATTGCTGGTG
>DASXYR010000316.1:0-7095 GCA_036502385.1 Gemmatimonadaceae bacterium | reverse complement strand
AGCGTAGAAGCCGAGTGTACGAGCCTTGAAGCGGGCGGCGCCGTCGGTGCCGTCGGGCAGCTTGATACCCAGTGTGGCGGCGCTCGGCCTGTTGGCGATGAGCGAATCCAGAGTACCGAAGGTGAAGTTTCCGAGCGAATTCTGCGAGAACAGATTACGAACTTTGAAGAACTCGTTCTTGGTGCCGAGGGTAAAGCGGTGGTTCCCCATCGGGATCGTAAAATTGTCGGTCAGCTCGAAGATGTCCTGGTCGAGCTGATTGCCCTGCGAGGAGTTCTCGGTACCTGCCGACATCTGGCCGGTGCCGCCCGCCTGACTGGTCGTACGCGAGATCACGAGGAACGGCGCCTCAATGGGCGTAATGCGTTTGTCCCGGATTCTGGTGAGACCAACGAGGAACTCGTTGTTCGATCCGTTGTCCATGCTCGAGAACAGCTGCGTCAGATAGCTGTTGGTCGTCGAGCGGAAATTGTAGCCGTTATTGGAGAGGTTGAGGCGGGTGGCGCTGCGGCTGAAAATGTCCTGCTGACCATCAACGTAGTTGTATCTCGCGACCAGTCGACTGCTGACCGGCAGGTTGATCAGATCGACTCGGGCGAACATGTTCGCGAGCGGGTTGTCGTTCTTGACCACTCCACCGTTGCCGGGATCGGCGAAACCGTACTGGGTGGTGAGGATGTTGACGAGACTGTCAACACCTGCCGATGTCGCCGGCGGCTTTGGGGTGAGCCCCGCCGGCTGGCCGATGTATGGGCCGGATGACGGCGCATTCTGCTGCTGCCATTCGGGTGCGACCGAGAAGAGAAGCTTATCCTTGATGATCGGACCGCCGAGCCAGAAGCCCTCCTGCTTGACGGTAAAGGGAGCGGCACGGAGATAATCAATGTCGCGCTCGAGCCTTTCGTTGCGATTTGCGAAGGTCGCGGACCCATGCAGCTGGTTGGAGCCGCTCTTCGTCACGGCGTTGACGAGGGCGCCGGTGAAATTTCCCTGACGCACGTCGAATGGCGAAAGAAGTACCTGGTACTCCTTCACGGCTTCGAGAGAAATCTGCTTGGCGCCCGCCTGTCCTCCAGGCTGACCGGTCGAACCGAGTCCGAAGAGATCATTGGCTACCGAGCCGTCGATCTGAATGCCGTTGAACCGATTGTTCTGGCCTCCGCCGGAATTTCCTGGTCCCTTTGTCGAAATCTGAGGCGACAACGCCACGAAATCGGTGAAGTTGCGGGTCAGTGACGGAAAGCGCGCAATCACCGAGTCTGTGATAGTCGTGGCAATGCCTTTGTGTGAGCTGGAGATCACGGCGCTCGATGCGCCAACTACGTTTACGCCAGCGAGCTGCGTGGCCTGAGCGGACAGCGCCAGATCGACCCGCGCGTTCTGCCCCAGTGAGACGTAAACGCCACTGGTGTCGCGAGGCGAAAAGCCGATACGGCGAACGGTAACGGTATACGGGCCGCCAACCTCGAGGCCCTGGACGTAGAATCGTCCATCGCTGCGCGAGATCGACCCGCTACGCGAGCCCGTGGCGCGGTTCACGACTTCGATCTGGGCGGATTCTACCGGCTGACCCTGATCGTTCGTGACCGTGCCGCTGACGGCGCCAGTCGTGACGCCCTGAGCGAAGGTCGAATTCGGAATTAGGAAAAGGAGTGCTGACGCGGCAGCACTGAGAAAGTGCAAACGGTATTTGGCCATTGTCATGAGTTGTGAGGATCGGATAAGCTACGGTTTGGTAGCAGATGCGGTCAAGGAAAAAGAATCACGAGTGGGTCACGATTTCCGGCTTTCCCCGTTTTGTCAGGAAAAAGATGGGAATTCCGAGAAGAATCACACCCAAAACTATGAGCGTCGGCACTCGACTCGTCCGATCGACGATCGCATTTCCGAGCAGGAGAACCGTCGCCACAATAAAAATCGCCGGCACTACGGGATAACCCGGCACCCTGAAGGGTGGCTTGTAGTCGGGCCGGCGGCGAAAGACGAAAATCGCCGCGACGGCCAGGGCATAAAAGGGTACGATCGCAGTAACAAAGGTGTCGGCCAGCTGCTCGAAGGTGCCGAGGAGGACAAAGACGACTCCGAGCGTGGCGCTGAGACCTATCGCAACGCCGGGAGTCTGGAACCGCTTGTGAACTATGGCGATAGGCTTGAAGAGCAAACCGTCCGCCGCCATGGCGAAGAGGATTCGCGAGCCGGTCATCACCGATCCATTGAGGGTGCCCAAGGCAGAAATCATCACCGCGGTGGATACGAACGCGACTCCCGCCACTCCCATCAAGCGATAGGCGACGTCGGCGGCGACGAGCTTGGATTGGCGGATCTGCTCGACAGGGAGAACCGCGAGGTACGCGACGTTCGCCAAAAGATAAAGGCAGATGACGATGAGGGTGCCCACAATCAGAACGCGGGGAAGATTCTTTTCAGGATCCTTCACTTCCCCGCCCACGAAGCTCACGTCAGCCCATCCGTCGTAGACCCAGAGGACCGAGACGAGCGCGAGTCCGAACCTGGAGAACGAGAAACTGCCAGGAGGCACGGCGGGGGTGAAATGCCCGCCCGTCTGGGGAAGTCCCAGCACCAAGGCGAAGATGATGATGAGAATCACCGCTCCGGTTTTCGCCAGAGTAGTGATGTTCTGCACGAGCGAGCCCCATTTGATGCCGACGTAGTTGAAGATCGCCGTCAGAACGATCGCGACCGCGGCGACGTAGTGTACGTACTGGCTGTACGGCGCTATCCGCGGATCGTGCCCAAGCACTCGGATGAGGTATTCGGCGAAGGTGGTCGAGATCGCCCCAAGCGCAGCCGCGCGAATGAGAACGAGCTCCGACCAGCCAAAGAGAAACGCGGGCAGCCTTCCCCACGCTTCCCTGATGAATACATAGACGCCGCCCGTCCTCGGCAGCGCCCCCGCGACCTCGGCGAGCGTGAGCGCGCCGCAGAGAGCAAAGATTCCACCGGTGACCCAGATCGCCAGAAGTGGCAGCGGCCCCGGAAGCTTGTCAGCGATGCCGGCCGGTGAGCGAAAGATTCCCGATCCGATCGTCGAGCCGACGAGAACGGCGACCGCGCTCCACAATCCGAGGCGGCGCGGAAGAGACGATGCTCGCGCAAATTCCGAATCCATCATGCCGATACGGTAGTTCAAAGGCACTCATCGCGCGAGTAGCTTTAGAGCGCGCGGAAATTCCCCGCTGCATTCGTTTCGTATATACCACCTCTCATAAATGAATCAGCCACTGGCTGAGGGAATTTTCTGGATCGCCGTGCTCGGGTGCATCGTTGCTCAGATCGCGATACTGCGATCCACGTATGCCGCGAGAAAAGTCGAGAAATCGGCGCTGGTCCCGGCGGCATCGCGCGGTGGCGAGATTGTGTGGGCCATCGTCCCCGTGATCGCGCTCTCGGTGCTGCTTGCAGCAACCTGGCAGAGAATCGAGGCGCGCGAAGCGCACATGATGATGGATAATTCAGGCATGCAGATGCCGATGCCGGGAACCACGCGTCCGAGCTCGGGCCGCTGATATGCGGACGCTGAGGCGGCTCGGATATCTCGCTCTTGTCATCGGATTCGCGCAGGTGGTCTTTGGCGCGATCGTTCGCATTTCCGGCTCAGGGTTGGGCTGCGGGAATCATTGGCCGGACTGCTACGGATCTTTCACGCCGGCGACCAACGCGCCGAACCCAAGCCTGTTGGTGGAGATCAGCCACCGGTACGGGGCGGCAGCGCTTTCACTGGCAATAGTTGCATTGGCGATCGTCGCATGGACGCGTAGAACGGAAACGGGGGTCGGTGGCCGCGGCGGCGTGCTCCGCCCGTCCCTGCTCGCCCTGCTGCTGGTGATTGTTGCCGCGATCTTCGGAGCCATCACCGTGAAGATGGAGCTCGCGACGGGCGTAGTCGTGATGCACCTCGCCATCGCGATGTCGCTGCTGGCCGTTCTGGTTGTGATCGTGGTGCGGGCAGGCGGGTTCGGCTCGCCGAGCATTGCCTCAAGATCTCCGCGGACGCTGCGCTCTGGGCGGGCAGCGGTCGGTCTTACCTTTCTCGCGCTCGTGTTCGGAGCGCTCACCGCGAATACGCCGGGAGCCCCCAACGCCTGTCAGGGATTTCCGCTCTGTCGCGTGATCGCTGAGCACGGGATTCCGCTCTGGATACAAGTCACGCACCGCGTGATCGCGTTCCTGCTTCTCTTCCATCTGATCGGAATCATCTTCGGTGTGCGCAAGCGCGGCGAGCGGGGACCAGTTCGAGCGGCGGCCTGGACGGCGCTGAGCGTCGTCGTGCTGCAGGTTCTCATTGCAGCGGCCATGGTCGAAATGCAGCTGCCGTTGTCACTGCGGTCACTCCACCAGGCGGCGGGAACCGCGCTCTGGATCACGGTGGTCTTGCTCACGGCGATCGCGTCGGGATCCCAAGACACAGTGCCGATATCTGAGGTCATTCGTGAGTCGCCTTCCCGCGGCGAGTTCGCAACGCCCGAGGGAGTGAGTACCTGATGGACGTCGCCGCCCGGGAGCAAGCCAAGCCTTCCCTGCTGCGCGATCTGGTGATGCTGACCAAGCCGCGCATCATATCGCTGCTGCTCGTGACGACCGTCGCGCCGATGTTCGTCGCCGGCAACCCGGGTTGGCTGCTGGTGCTCGTCGTGCTCGTCGGCGGCTACTTGATGGCCGGTGGAGCGAACGCCGTCAACATGTATCTGGACAGCGACATCGACACGCGAATGGCGCGCACGAAGCTTCGCCCGATACCGAGCGGGCGGATGGGGCCGCGCGCGGTGCTGGCGTTTGGAGTCGCGCTTGCGACCGCCGCGACATTTCTGCTCGCGCGGTTTACGAACGTCCTCACAGCGCTGCTCGCACTGGCCGGATTTTATTTTTACGTCTTTGTCTACACGCGTTGGCTCAAGCGAACTACGCCACAGAACATCGTGATCGGCGGCGCCGCCGGCGCCTTTCCGCCGCTGGTGGGATGGGCAGCTATGACGGGCACGATCGACCTCACCGCGGTCTACCTCTTTCTCATCGTCTTCTACTGGACGCCGCCGCACTTCTGGGCACTGGCTCTGCTCAAACAGCGCGACTACGGCAAGGCGGGGATCCCGATGGCTCCTCTGGTGTGGGGCGAGCGCGAGACGATGCGACAAATGGCGTGGTATAACATTATCCTCATCGCCCTTACGCTTCTTCCTGCGACGTTTGGCGCCTTTGGAATCATTTACCTCGGCTCGGCGATCGTGCTTGGCGCGATCCTTCTCGTCGGCGTGATTCGCGTGAACACGACCGAAGAGTGGACCAAGCCTGCGTGGCGCGTCTACAAGTTCTCACTTCTCTACCTCGCCCTCCTCTTCCTTGCGATGGTGATCGATCGCAAGGTGCTCGGCTGATGTCAGCGCCACAGTTCGCTGTTTCAGCGCAGCTGCCAACGCCGCGCGCAAACCGGCCGGTATCGTCGCCGCGTCCTCTGGGGCGGTTGCTCCCGCGGATCCGGCCGTATATGGGCAGGCTGGTAACAGCGTTTGTCTGCCTGCTTGGAAGTGCGAGTATCGCGCTCGCGTTCCCGCAGATCGTGCGTCACCTGCTCGACGCAGCATTCATCTCGTCCAACTCGGGGCTGCTGAACCGGATTGCGATTGGGCTGCTCGTGCTGTTCGCGATCCAGGCGCTGCTCAATTTCGTTCAGGTCTATCTGCTCACCTCGACGTCGGAGCTCGTTATAGCCAAGCTGCGCGAAGACCTCTTTGCGCGTTTGATACTACTCTCGCCGGGCTTTTTCACCGAGCGCAGAACGGGCGAGCTGACGAGCCGGCTTTCCGCAGATACGACCGTTCTTCAGACGGTGCTGAGCTACAATCTTTCTGAGTTCGCGCGACAGACGCTGTTTTTGATCGGCGGAATCGTCCTGCTCACGCTCACCCATCCAACGCTGACGGCCACGACCCTCTCCGTCGTGCCGATCGTCGTTGGGGCGGCGTTCGTTTTCGGGCGAGCGCTGAGGCGCGCAAGCACCGGGGTGCAGGACCGGATCGCGGAAGCGACCGGGACTGCCGACGAAGCGTTCTCACAGATTCGGACAGTGCAAAGCTTCACTGCCGAAACCGAGGAAGTGCGCAGGTACAACTCGCATCTCGGCGACGTGATCGAGGCGGCGATACGTCGCGCCAGAATTCGCGGAGCTTTCTTCGGGATTCTCACCTTCTGCGGGTTCGGCGCGGTCGTAGCCGTTCTGTGGCAGGGCGGCCGCCTCGTTCTGAATGGAACGCTTACAGCTGGCGCGCTCGTTTCCTTCCTCCTTTATGCGCTGTACGTAGCGGGCGCGATCGGCTCGCTCGCATCACTTTTTAGCGCTTACCAGGAAGCTGTAGGCGCGGCACGCCGCGTGTTCGACTTGCTCGAGGCAGAATCCACCGTTCAGGATCCTGTCGCACCGATGCGACTTCCGCACCCGACGCGCGGCGAGGTCGTGATGGACAACGTCACGTTCCGCTACAACGCCGGGCTTCCTTACGTCCTGCACGGAGTTTCGCTTCGGATTGGAGCGGGCGAGGTCGTCGCGCTCGTGGGGCCGAGCGGCGCCGGCAAGACGACGGTCGCATCGCTGCTGCCAAGATTTTGGGACGTGACGTCCGGACGGATCACTCTGGACGGTATCGACATCCGCGATCTATCCCTGCACGACCTGAGGGGAGCGATTGGAATTGTGCCTCAGGAGCCGACACTTTTCAGCGGCACGATCCACGAAAACATCGCCTACGCCGGAATAGAACGGGACGGCTCGAGGCCGAGCGATGAGGCGGTTCGCGCGGCGGCAATGGCTGCGCACGCCGTCGAATTCATCGAGCGGCTTCCGGAGGGGTTTGCTACGAAGGTCGGCGAGCGCGGGATCAAGCTGTCTGGCGGTCAGCGCCAACGGATCGCGATCGCGCGGGTCTTCCTCAAGAATCCTTCGCTGGTGATTCTGGACGAGGCGACATCCAGCCTGGACAGCGAGAGTGAGCGACTGGTCGAGAAGGCGATGGAGGATCTCTTGCGAGCGAGGTCCACGCTGATCATTGCGCACCGCCTAAGCACGGTGCTGCGCGCCGACAG
>DASXYR010000315.1:0-2991 GCA_036502385.1 Gemmatimonadaceae bacterium | reverse complement strand
CGCGACCGAGGCAGAGCTGACTTCGTACAAGGATCTTCTCGCGCAACGGCTCGTGCGTCCCAACAAGATGGACCTTTGGCTCATGGACGCCAACGGTGGCAACAAGCGTCAGATCACGCGACTCGGCGCTGCCAGCTTTGGCCCATCGTGGACCCCGGACGGCAAGCGGATCATTTTCTCATCCAATCACCACACGGATCCAAAGCTTGGGAACTTCGATCTCTTTCTTGTCCGGCCGGATGGCTCGGGGCTCGAGCAGGTGACGACGGCATCGACATTCGACGGATTCCCGATGTTCAGTCCGAATGGCAAGGAGGTCGTCTGGGCGTCTAATCGTCACGACACCAACCCGCACGAGACCAACCTCTTCGTCGCGGATTGGGTGGACTGAGATCAGTCGAAAGGGAAGATCTGATTCAGCTGATGCTCAAATGGCCGATATAGTCTTCCATGAAATAGTCGAGCGTCACGGGGGCGTCGCGGGAGGCGGGCTTCCACCTTCCCTTGCTGACCATTTTCCGGGCTTGATGGGGCGACGACTCGCTTCGTCCCCAATTCGCTCCAGCAGAGCGGTGCCTTTTTCGATTGCGTTTCTCAACTCCAACACGTATTGTGGCATGCCTTCCTCCGGGCTACGGGGCCCGAGGGTGATCCCGCGAAACACTTCCATCAGCAGCGGGTATGTTGTTTGCGACGTCTTTTGGTCTCGCGAACTTTCGTCCGGTACAAGATGATCAAGAAACTTGCACTTCTCCTGGTACTTTTCGCCGCGCTCGGCGCGGCTTCGGCTGCTCGGTCACAGCAGCCGGTCGACAAAGTACCCGATCCCGTCAAGCGCGTGCAGTCATCCGACTCGGTCGATCTCAAGATATCCCCCGAGTTGAAGAAGTCGCTGGACGATCTCGCCGCGTCGGTGCAGGCGCTCGCTCACCGGATTGCCTCCGATCCAAAGATCCGCTCCGACGCGATAAAGGTTGCGACCGGACTGGTGACGACTGCTCAGCGCGTAGTGACCGAGCAGTCGGTCGTCCTGCAGGAAGCTCTCAAGACCGCGGCCGACCGCATCTCGACCGTGCAGCCAGCACCGAAAGCTCCGCGCTAATCCGCGTTTAGCCAGTCGTACATCGTCATCAGGATCTCTCGGCCGTCGTCTGATGCGCGGCGGGCAGGATCACGGTGAAAATGCTCCCCTTTTTGGGGACGCTCTTTACGATCAGATCGGCTCCCATCCCGCGCGCCAGGTCGCGGCTAATGGCCAGACCAAGTCCGGACCCCTCCTTTCGGTTGTCCGTGTCCACCTGAACGAACGGCTCGAAGATGCCGGCCTGCAATTCGTCGGGGATCCCGATGCCGGTGTCTTCCACTTCGAGACAGGTGCGGTCGGGGATTCCGCAATCGTTGCGAACGCGTACGGTGACCGTTCCGCCGCTCTCTGTAAACTTCGCGGCGTTGGTGAGGAGATTGAGGACTATCTGCTCCAGCTTCTCTCGATCAGCTCGAACGAGCCCTGCGCCGTCGAGAAGCGCGCGGGAGGTAACCCCTTTTGCGGCCAGTTGTGGCGCGACCATCGGCATCACCGTGGTTACGACGTCGGCAAGCGAGACGCTGCGGATATCGTACTCGATCCGGCCCGCCTCGATGCGGGCGAGGTTCAGCACGTCATTGATTAAACGGAGAAGGTGTAGCTGACTCCGGCGAATCCGGTCGAGCGCGACGAGCTGCTCCTCCGTCACAGGCCCGTGAACACCCATCTCGATCAGCTGAACGTACCCCGCGATCGCGTTGAGGGGTGTGCGCAATTCATGGCTCATCACAGCGAGGAACTTGCTCTTCGCCTGGTTGGCGTCGTCGGCGATCTGACGTTGGCTCACCAGCTCTTCCTGCTGGAGCTCGAGCTCGATGGCTTGCTCTGCGTAGCGCTCGTTCGCCTCCGTCAATTCTTCCTGTGCCGCTTCGGCGACCTTTTTCGCGCGCACCAATGCATCCTCGAACTTTCGACGCTCCTGAACGCGCATGACGGCGCAGTCGTTGACGGTCTGCCCATCGCGCACATGCCGCGACGCGTTCAAAAGGAAGCCGATGTCTTCGCCGTCAGAGGACTTCAAGAGGAGGAATATCTCCTCGGCGTTCCCTTTCATCGCGATGAGAGGGAAGAGATGCGTTTGAAAAAAGATGCGGCTGCCGACGTTCATCAATGTTTCGACGTGACGTCCCTGGACCTCCTCGCGCGTGTAGCCCAGCACATCCAGCAACCGCGCATTGACGCGTTGAATCACCCCATCGTCGCCAAACGAGACAAATCCGCACGGGATCTGATCAATCAGGTCGTCCATCTCAATCAACGGGAGAGCAGAGGGCCACGGCGCGGACCGGCGTCGAAATCAGGCCGGCACCGGCGAGCGGAGATAGGCGCGCATAAGCTCGATCGTCTCCTCGGGGTGGCTGAGGTGGGGACAATGTCCTGTTGCCTTCATCTGCTGAAATGTGCTCTGCGGAAGCGAAGCATGAACGTATTCGCCGACGGATTGGGGGGCGATGAGATCCTCGGAACACTGCAGTATGAGCGACGGAACCTGCAGCGCTGAGAGGTCCGCCCGGTTGTCGGCGAGGAATGTCGCCTGGGCGAAGCGCCGTGCAATCACGGGATCGGTTGAGCAGAAGCTCTCGGTCAGCTCCTCGGTGAGCTCGGGCCGGTCGGGGTTCTGCATTACGACGGGTCCAAGAAAGTTCGCCCACCCGATGTAGTTCTTCTCCATCGTCTCGAGCAATCCCTCGATGTCGGTGCGCTCAAAGCCTCCGACATAAGGCGCATCGTTGATGTACCTCGGCGAAGGCCCGATCAGAATGAGGCGGTCGAACCGATCGGGCTCGCGATTGGCGGCGAGGATGCCGACCATGCTGCTGACCGAATGGCCGACGTAGATGATGTCGCGCAGGTCCAGAACGTGACAAATATCCAGGACGTCCTTCGCGTATCCATCGAGCGTCGAG
>DASXYR010000314.1:0-1785 GCA_036502385.1 Gemmatimonadaceae bacterium | reverse complement strand
GCACGACGCCCTCGAGAATGCTGATGCTGGCGTCGCCGAGCATGAGCTCTTCACTAACTTCGCGTCGGGAGCCGAGTCCGCCGCAAGAGGGGCAGGCGCCGAAGGGCGAGTTGAAGGAAAAGTGACGTGGCTCGAGCTCGGGCAACGAGATGCCGCAGACGGGACAGCCGTACTTCTCCGAGAAGATGTGCGCGGTGTGATCGTCCTGCCGCTGCACTTCTACGAGACCCTCGGAAAGCTTGAGCGCGGTCTCGACCGAATCATTGAGCCGACCACGATCCTCGGCGCGGACGACCAGGCGGTCGACGATCACCGAGATGTTGTGGTTCATGCGCCGATTCAGCTTCGGCGGATCGGAGACTTCGATGAGCTCACCGTCGACGATGGCGCGGACGAAGCCCTGTTTGCGCGCGGCCTCGAAGAGCTCTCGAAACTCCCCTTTGCGTCCGCGCACGAGTGGCGAGAGGATCTCGAGCTTCGTGCCCTCGGGCCACGCCAGGATCGAGTCCGCGATCTGTCCGGCGCTCTGTCGCTCAACGGGACGTCCGCAGTTCGGGCAATGAGGCGTTCCGGCTCGCGCGTAGAGAAGGCGCAGGTAATCGTAGATCTCGGTGACAGTTCCGACGGTGGATCGCGGGTTGTGGCCTGCGCTCTTCTGCTCGATCGAGATTGCGGGCGACAGCCCTTCGATGGAATCGACGTCCGGCTTTTCCATGAGGCCAAGGAACTGACGGGCGTATGCGGAGAGCGACTCGACGTACCGGCGCTGTCCCTCGGCGTAGATGGTGTCGAAGGCGAGCGACGACTTCCCCGAGCCCGACAGCCCCGTGATTACGGTCAGGCGGTCGCGCGGGATCGTGACGTCGATATTGCGGAGGTTGTGCTCGCGGGCGCCGCGTACGATCAGGGATTCTTCCGGCATAGCCTTGTAAAATCGCGGGTTGCGCCCCCAGACTCAAGGCGGCCCTATTGAAGGCCAACGCGCTGTCGGGCCGGTGCAGACCCAGCTCAGGCGTCCATTTTGCACGGAGGGGCGGCATGCCCGTATTGAGAGAGGTAATCGACGTCCTTACGATGAAGTCAGATCGACCTGTGCGCCGTTTGGTCGCGTACTACGTGATTCTGGCACTCGTCGTTGCACTGCTGTCGGTCTTTTTCCCACGCGAGATTTCCGCGATCGCGGCCAAGGGTCTCGGAGATGTCTCGGAGGGTCCAACCGTCCTGGCGGATGCGCTCTCGTCGCCAAGCGCGACTGGCTCGTTCGCTATGGGATCGCTCGTTGGCGTGGTCACCACGACGATAATGATCCTCCTCGGCGCCCTCGTGTTGATGCTCCCGGTGACGTGGGTTTACATGTCAGCGCGGCCATCGGGGGGACAACACAATCAAAACGTCGTTCAGACGCTGATCTTCCTCCCGCTCGTCGTGGCGGGGATCGTTTTCATCGTCCAGAACAGCCTCGCCCTGGCGTTCAGTCTCGCCGGAGTGGTCGGTGCCGTGCGGTTTAGAACGACACTCCGCGACACTCGGGACCTCGTTTATATCTTCTTGAGCATCGTCGTTGGCTTCTCGGCCGGCGTGCAATCGCTCGCAGTGGGAGCGGTTGTCTCGATCATTTTCAACTTCGTTCTGATCGTGACGTGGCGCTATGACTACGGCAGGAACATGCTGATGACCGGTGCATCGGCGCAGTGGTCGCGGCCGCTTCAAGCTCTCGCGAGCCCAACGGGAGACCACCAGATCCCGGATCGAGACCTCCTTCTTTCGCTGACGCCGGAGAAGGCA
>DASXYR010000313.1:0-3388 GCA_036502385.1 Gemmatimonadaceae bacterium | reverse complement strand
CCTGGGCCCATCATCACCGAACCACCGAGCACCGCGATCAGGGCGACGACGATCAAGAGCTCCACGAGCGTGAGCCCGCGCTGCGCGCGGCGCGCGCGCAGACGAAGGGCAGCTCTTGGTAGTGCAAATGGCATCGATCGTCGCCCCAAATTCGGGCTACTGCGTTTCTGTCGCGGTTCCCGCGCCCTTGGGCACGACGATGTCGTCCTTGGTGCCCTTTTTCTTGTCGGGGCCGTTGGACGAGATGATCACTTCGTCGTCGGTGCAGGTCAGCGTGTACGGCTGATTCCAGGAGTCATTGGTGCTCTGACCGGGGTCGAGCTGCTTCTCCTGAACCAACTGGCTAATCGTTGGGCAACTGGTCTCGTTGTTGGCGGCCTGCCACTGCTGGACGGCGGTGCGTACGATGCGCGCGCCGGTCTCGGCGTTCTTGATCTGCGCTTCCTTGTATTTCGGAAGCGCGAACACCGCGACGCCACCAGCGACCATGGCGATGATGGCGACGACGATCAAGACTTCGACCAGCGTCACGCCGCGCCGCGCGCGCCGAGCTCGCCACACCGTCAGGAGCCTGTTCAGCGCCTCGTTACCGCTCGATTCTAATGATTTCGTGTTCATGGTTCCTCGTCATTCCACGCGGTCGAGCCCACCCGGTTCGCCATCCGGACCATCGCTCGAGAGCTGATACGCTTCTCCCTCGCGGTGGGCCGGACAAGTGAACCGAAGAGCATGCCCCCAAGCGTCGGTGGGCGTTTCCTTGAAATTTCCATATGTGGCGAGCTTGTCGAGCCCCGGCGGGCAACCGCCGTCATTGTCGGCTCGGTACGCATCAATCGCGCGGCGCACGCCAATCAACGTCGCGCGCGTTTGGCGCACGCCCGCACTGTGGCGTTCTCGCACGCCGAGCACGATGATGAACCCGAGCACGCTTAGCACGGCCAGCACGGGCCCGACGCGGCCCAGCATCAGCAGAGAACGCAGACCACCGCGGCGCTCCCACGGGAACCAGATCCGCCGCTCGCCGGCAAAACGCCGAGCGCCGGCCATTATTGCACCAGCTCATTCATCTGGATCAGCGGCATCAGAATGGCCATGGCGATGAAGCCGACGACGCCACCGAGCAGCACGATCATCAGCGGTTCGAGCAAGCTAGTCAGAGCGACGACGCGGGTTTCCACATCCGCCTCGTAGGCGCGGCTCACGTTCTCGAGCATGGCTTCGAGCTGGCCGGTCTTTTCGCCGACTGCGATCATGTGCGTGACCATGGGCGGAAACACTTTGGCGCGCTTCAGTGGCTCGGAGATGCTCTCGCCGCCGCGAATCGAGCCGATGGCCTCGCTGATCACGCTTTCCAAACGGGAATTTTCCAACACGTGACGACCGATCTCCATCGCTTGCAAGAGCTGCACGCCGCTCGACAGCAGCGTGGACAGCGTGCGTGCAAAGCGGGCGACGGACACCAAAAGCTGCAGGCGACCGAAGATCGGCACGGCCAAACGGAACGAATCGAACTTCAGCTTGCCTTCGGGCGTGGCGCGCCAGCGTCGAAAACCGACCACCGCGCCGACACTGAGCAAGATCATCAGCCACCAGTAGCCGGCCATGACCCCGGACACACCGATCAGCAAGCGTGTGTACCAGGGCAATGCGTGGCCCATGCTGTCGAAGATGCCTGCGACTTTGGGCACTACCGCGACCATCAGCACGCTGACCATGATGATGCCGATGAACATCATCAACACGGGATACGCGAGCGCGGCGGTGACCTTGCCCTTCAGCCGCGCTTGGCCTTCCATGAAATCCGCCAACCGCTCGAGCACGGCTTCGAGCGTGCCCGACGCCTCGCCTGCCGCCACCATGTTGATGTAGAGCGGAGCGAAGATCTTGGGATGCGCTTCGAGGCTCTTTGCGAACGAAGTACCTTCGTTGAGCGTCTCGCGCACGCTGGTTAGCGTCTTTTTGAGCTGCTCTTTTTCGACCTGCTCGGTCAAGGCAGCCACCGACTCCACGAGCGGCACGCCGGCGCGCACCAACGTCGCGAGCTGCCTGGTCATGACCGCGATGTCTGCGGTCGACGGTCGCTTCATGAACGCGAACAGATCCGCCCTTCGCCCAGCCTTACTGCCCCGCTCCGCTTCTTCGTTGGCCTCGGTCAGCAATACGCCGTCCTTGCGCAGCACGGCGCGCAAGGACTTTGCGTTGTCCGCGTCGCGGTAGCCTTTGACCGGCTTGCCGGACGCAATCTGAATTCCGCGGTACTCGAAGACAGCCATGGTTCAACGCCTATGAATCGACGACGACGTCTTCTTGAGTCGCGGCCACCACCTCTTCGACCGTGGTCAACCCCAGAAGCACTTTGCGCGCGCCATCGTCACGCAACGAATCCATACCTTGGGTTTGAGCCGCGCGTTTGATGGTCTGAGCGTCGGCGCTGGCGAGCACCAACGCGCCCACCGTGTCGTCGGCAACGAGCAACTCGTAAATGCCCATGCGGCCGGTAAAACCCTTGTTTTCGCAGTGATGGCAGCCCTTGGCGCGATACAGCGTGGGCATGCCTGGCCCGCGCCAACCAACGGGTTCGTAGTTGACGTTCTGTGCGGTGTAGCGGGGCGAGAGCACGCGATCGTCGCGCCTTCGCGTTCGATCCGGATCGATGCCCAGCTGCTGCAGCTCGAAGGGCGTCGCTTCATAGCCCTCTTTGCAATGAGGGCAGAGCACGCGCACCAAGCGTTGCGCCAAGATGCCGATCACCGTCGAGCGGACGAGGAACGCCTCGATGTCCATCTCGACCAAGCGCGTCACGGCGCTCGCCGCGTCGTTGGTGTGCAGGGTACTGAGCACCAAGTGACCCGTCATCGACGCGTGAATGGCGATCTCCGCCGTTTCACGGTCGCGAATTTCGCCGACCATGATCACGTCCGGATCTTGACGCAAGAAGGCGCGGAGGGCACTGGCGAAGGTGAGCCCGATCTTGGCCTGAACGGCGACTTGGTGGATGCCGCCGATCTCGTATTCGACCGGATCCTCAGCGGTCAGGATGTTGATCTTGGGGCGATTGATCTTGTTCAGGCAGGCGTACAAGGTCGTGGTCTTGCCGCTGCCGGTGGGCCCCGTGACCAGCAAAATCCCGTTCGGGCGATGGATCAGGTACTCCATCAGCCAGCGATCACGCTCGGAGAAGCCGACCTCGGCGATATCCAGCAATTTACTGGTCTTGTGCAGCAAGCGCATCACGATGCGCTCGTGCTCGCGGCTCGTGGGTATGGTCGACACGCGAATGTCGATGCTCCGCCCGGCGATTCGCAGCGAGATACGGCCATCCTGCGGCAAGCGCTTCTCGGCGATGTTCAGGCCGGCCATGATCTTCACGCGCGCGACGACCGAGCTC
>DASXYR010000312.1:0-1776 GCA_036502385.1 Gemmatimonadaceae bacterium | reverse complement strand
GAGCGCGGGATCACGATCTATTCGGCCTGCGTGCAGTTTCCTTGGAACGATGTGACGATCAATCTGATCGATACGCCGGGGCACGTCGATTTTACGGCCGAGGTGGAGCGGAGCCTGCGCGTGCTGGATGGCGGCGTGGTCGTGTTTAGCGCTCGCGAGGGCGTTGAGGCGCAGAGCGAAACCGTCTGGCGGCAGGCGAATAAGTATCATGTGCCGCGAATCGCGTTCATCAATAAGCTGGATCGCGAAGGGGCGAACTTCGAAGCTGTGTTCGAGGAGATCGAGAATCGGTTGATGGCTCGGCCGGTGGCTTTGCAGATTCCGGTGGGGCAGGGTCCGCCGCACGTGGCGACGCCGTTTCGCGGGGTAGTTGACCTGGTGAAGATGAAGTTCCTGACGTTTCCCGACGGGAAGGACGGGAACAAGATCATCCGAGCGGATATCCCGGAGGAGATAGCGGACGAGGCGCAGCTTTGGCGGGAGAAGTTGTTAGAGTCGCTCTATGATTACAGCAACGAGCTGATGGAACTGGCGCTTGCCGAGGAGACGATTCCCGAGGCGCTGATTCACACAGTCGTGCGGTCGGCGACGGTTCATTTGCAGATTCAGCCGGTGCTCTGTGGGTCGGCGCTACACGGTATGGGTGTGCAGCCGATTCTGGACGCCGTGGCCGCGTATTTGCCGAGCCCGCTCGATATGCCGCCGGTCGAAGGGATCGATCTCAAGACGAAGCATCACCACAAGGGGAAGGCAGCGATCGCGGCGGCCGCCGGCGAGGACGTCAAGAAGATCAAACGGAAGCCCGATCCGGCCGAGCCATTTTGCGGATTGGTATTTAAGGTGCTGCCATATAAGACGGGCGATTTGGCTTGGTTGCGGATTTACTCCGGCACGCTGGAGCCCAATTCGCGCGTGCTGAATGCGGGCAAGGACAAGAAGGAAAACGTTGCTCAGCTTTGGCGGATTCACGCCTCGAAGAAAGAGGAGCAGATCGACGTGGCCCGAGCAGGCGACATCGTCGGCGTGATCGGGCTTCGGGAATCGATCACCGGCGACACGCTTTGCGATACCCGCGAGCCGATTCTGCTTGAGTCGATCGAGTTTCCCGAGACGGTGATCTCGATGGCGATCGAGCCGGAGAGCACCGACGATCGCAAGAAGCTCGGCGATACGCTGACAATGCTGCGCAAGCAAGACCCGACGTTTCGGGCCGACGAAAACGAAGAAACCGGGCAAACGCTGATCAGCGGCATGGGTGAACTGCATTTGGAAGTGATTCAGCATCGGTTGCAGCGAGACTTCCGACTGAATGTAAAGGTCCACAAGCCGCGCGTGAGCTATCGCGAGACGATTGAGCGGACGGTCGAGGTGATGGGCGAGAGCAGCCGCGTGATTCAGGGTGTGACGCATGCGGCAAAGGTGCGGATACGCGTCGAGCCGTTTCCGAAGGGGTTGCAGCCGGTGACGGTGACCAATTCGCTCGACCACGGCCTGCCGATGGAGATGCTCACGGTGATGCTGGAAGAACTGGAGAGTGCGGGGCAGGGGGGCGGCATCTTGGGCTTTCCGCTGATGCGGATCAAAGCGACGGTGCTGGGCGGCGAAGTGGCCGAGACGGGCCAGAGCGAGATCGCGTTTCGCGCCGCGACGAGCCAGGCCTTCGACGCCGCTCTTCGCGAGGGGCGACCGGTGCTTCTGGAGCCGATCATGCGGCTGGAGATCAACACGCCCGACGAGCACGTGGGCGATCTGGTGGGCGACTTGCAGCAACGCAGA
>DASXYR010000311.1:0-7143 GCA_036502385.1 Gemmatimonadaceae bacterium | reverse complement strand
ATTCGCGACAACATGCGCGGTGTCAGGAGGCCTGCCCCTCCCAGTGGTGTCCCTCTGAACGAGAGAGATTGTCGGTCGTCCGGTCGCGATCAGTCGCGCAAGCGGCCGTTGCGGAGTTGTTCGATAGTAGTCGGCAACTGGTCCGCGTAGGGTGCTTCCGTTGGACATCACCGCGACGACGTCACCTTCCGCGTGAAGGCGATTCTCATTCTGATAGAACGTCATCGTATGCGACGTCACCGTCGCACGCGGCTCCTTGTAATGCACGTTGCCGACGAGAAATAGTCTGCCCTCGGCCTCGTAGTATTCGGCGCTGTCGGCAGTCAGCGTGTTGCCCTGCCCAATGCAGTGAGCGATGAACCCACGGCTGAGGAATACGGTTCTCTTTCCCGGGATGTCCTCGCGGCTTGTGACTGGCCCATTCGGGTTGCTGTAATCCAGGTCGCAGTTGCGGGGAATGTCCTGCGCCCCGGCAGTCGCTGTGATGGCGACCGAGCACGCGAAGACAACCAAAGACTTCACTTCTTCGACCTTGGCGGTGCGGACGGAGTCGAGCTGGCAGCCGGAGCGGTGGTGGGAGCGGTTGGGTCCGGAGCCGTCGTGATCCCCCGCGCGATCCCCGTCGTTCCCTTCAGAATGCGGATGTTTTTCATGTCCGGGTCGGAGCGAAATCCAATCCCCTCGATTCTCCGCGTGGGCTCGGTCTCGACGAAAGCGCTGTCGCTCGCGATCTCATTGCGCTGCTGATTGTACATCAGCTCGGGAGTTGTAAGCCGCCGGCCATCTTCCGTCACGACCACTACGTTCTTCCGCGCAATCATGTTGTTCGTGCGGCTGTTGAAAGTGCCGCGCTCGGACGTAAGCACCGCATTCTTCTCGCCCGTTGCGGTATAGAACGTGGTGTGAACCTTCTCGAGCTCGATCCGGGTGTTGTCATCGAAGAAATAGGCGGTGTCGGACTCGAGGTGCGCTCGTTGGAGCCCCTGATCGGTGAGATTGAACCTCGCGTTGTACATCACCTGATCGGCGGAGTCCGCGAGGGCAGAATGGCCCACAACAGGCGGCTGTTTCTTGGTGGTGCACGCACCGGCGAGAAGGATGGCGATTACGCCGAGTATCAGAGGCTTCATCAAACGACGCCCGCGCGCATGAGATCGTGCAGGTGTATGACGCCAACAATGCGATTCTGTCCGTCGAGCACCGGCATCGCGATGATGCCGTGTGTCTCCATCCTGTAAACAACGGCGCTTCCCAATTCGTCTGCCTGCGCCACCTTGGGCTTGGCGTTCATCACCTTGACGACGGAAATTGGGAAAACATTCTCCTCGCGCTCCATGAGGCGCGAAAGATCTCCCGTGGTGATGACCCCGGCCACCGTGTCATCCTTGCCGGTGATAACCGCGATTCCACGCCGCTCAGCGAGCTGGACCACGGCGTCACGCATCGTCGCCGATTGAGGCAGTACTGGGAGATCGTCCGTTATCATGACATCCGACACCCTGGTGAGCAGACGCTTTCCGATCGAGCCGCCGGGATGTAGCCGCGCGAAATCGTCGGCATCGAAACCCTTCTCCTCGAGCAACGCGATCGCGAGAGCGTCGCCGAGTGCGAGGGCGACGGTCGTGCTCGTCGTAGGAGCGAGGTCGTGCGGACACGCTTCTTCCTTCACCCACCCGTCGAGCGCGACGTCGCTGTGACGCGCCAACGTCGATTTTGCATTACCGGTGAGTGCTATCGTGGATACACCAAGACGTTTCAAATGGTCAAGCAGGCCAATTAGCTCCGCGGATTCCCCGCTCTTCGAGATCAGGATCGCGACGTCGGATTCGCCGACGATGCCAAGATCGCCGTGGACGCTGTCGGCGGGGTGTAAGAATGTCGCCGGGGTTCCCGTGGAAGTGAGCGTCGCGGCAATCTTGCGCCCAACGAGCCCGGATTTCCCGACGCCGGCGACGATTACGCGCCCCTCAGACCTCGCAATACACTCGACGGCGCGCGCAAACTCGTCGCCAATACGACGCTCCGCCTCGCCGAGCGCTTCGGTTTCGAGTCGTAGAACACGACGCCCGCGCTCGACTATTTCCTGGCGAGTCATCGGTTGATGCGATCCCAGATGTCGATTGCCCGATCCATCAATCCCGCCATCTCAGAGAGCGGGATCATGTTCGGCCCATCACTCGGCGCACAGTCAGGATCGGGGTGCGTCTCGAGAAAGAGTCCCTGTGCGCCGGCAGCGATTGCCGACAGCGCGAGAATCGGGACGTATTCGCGAGCGCCGCCGCTCGCACCATCGGGGCCCTGCCCCGGCTTCTGGACGCTGTGAGTCGCGTCGAATATCACGGGAGCTCCGCACGCCTCACGAAGTCGGGTAAAGGAGCGCATGTCGACAACCAGATCGCCATAGCCGAAGAACGTTCCCCGCTCGGTCACCGCGATGTCGCGTGAACGGCCGGTGGAGTCTCCTCCGCCGCGAATCTTCTGAACCGCCCCGCGCATCCCCTCGGGCTGAAGCCACTGGCCTTTCTTGACGTTGACGGGTTTCCCGGTCGCGCCCGCGGCCTCGAGAAGATCGGTTTGGCGGCAGAGAAAAGCCGGGATTTGGAGCACGTCTACAACCTGCGCCGCTGGCGCGCACTGATCCGGTGCGTGGACGTCGGTGAGGACCGGAAGTCCAGTCGCCTTTCGCACGCGGTCTAGCGCCGCGAGCCCCGCGTCTAGTCCGGGCCCTCGAGCCGCGTTGCGATTGGAGCGATTGGCTTTATCGAAGCTGGCCTTGTAGATGATGCCGCCCGGCACCTTCTCCGAGATTCTCGCCAAGGTCTCGGCCACCCGCAGGTTGAGCTCGTCGCTCTCGAGCACGCACGGGCCGGCGATCAGGAAAAGTCTGTCCGCTGGAAAGAGTTCCACTATTCAGGCGATTCGATCGATGCGCGCTTGCGGCTACCTCGCGCCGGCGACTTCGCCTGCATGGCAGCGGCGATGAAGCTCGCAAAGAGAGGATGCGGACGCGTCGGACGAGACTGGAGCTCGGGGTGAAACTGACACCCGATGTACCACGGATGCGTCTGGAGCTCGACGATCTCGACGAGGGAGCCATCCGGCGAGAGTCCGCTCAGGTTGAGACCGTGCTCGACAAACTGGTCGCGGTATTTGTTGTTCACTTCATACCGGTGGCGGTGACGCTCGCTCACCTGCGGCTCGCCATAGATAGCCGCGGCCTGCGTGCCGGCGCCCAGTCTGCATGGGTATGCGCCGAGTCGCATCGTACCGCCCATGTCGGTGACGTGCTGCTGCCCTTCCATGAGCGAGATCACGGCGTTGTCGCACTCCGGAGCGAACTCGCTGGAATGACTGTCGGACAAGCCCATGACGTTGCGCGCAAATTCGATGATCGCGGTCTGCATTCCGAGACAGATCCCGAAAAAGGGCACACCGGCTTCGCGCGCAAAACGGATCGACTCGAGCATTCCCTCGACGCCGCGCACCCCAAATCCGCCGGGCACGAGAACCCCGTGAAATTCGCCAAGGAGCTCGCGAGTTTTCTCGCGGCTGGTGAACAGGTCGCTTGCCAGCCAGGAGATTTCCACGCCCACGTCGTTTGCGATTCCACCGTGGATCAGCGCTTCCTGAACGCTCTTGTAGCTATCGATGAGTCCGGTGTATTTGCCGATGACGGCGATCTTCACCTTGCCGTGCGGATGCTGGATGCGATCGACCATCTGGCGCCACTTGGTTAGATCCGGAGCACGTCTGCCAAGGAGACCCAGCTTGTGCATGACGCGCTCGTCCAGTCCCTGCTCGTGAAAGAGCAAAGGAATCTGGTAGATCGTCGGCACATCCCTGCTCTCGATAACCGCCCCGAATTCCACGTTGCAGAAGAGCGCGATCTTGCGCTTCACCTCTTCGGAGAGGGCGCGCTCGGTTCTGCAGATCAGGATGTCGGGCTGGATTCCAATCTCCATCAGCTCCCGTACCGAGTGCTGGGTCGGCTTCGTCTTCACTTCGCCGGCAGCAGCGATGTACGGGACCAGTGTGAGGTGAATGAAGATCGCGTTCTCGCGGCCGATCTCGTGCCTGAACTGACGGATAGCCTCGAGGAATGGCAGTGACTCGATGTCACCCACGGTGCCACCGATCTCGACGATCACCACATCGCTTTCGGGAGTAAGACGCTTCATGGCGCCCTTGATCTCGTCGGTAACGTGCGGAATCACCTGAACCGTCGAGCCGAGGTATTCGCCGCGGCGTTCCTTGGTGATCACGCTGAGGTAGATGCGACCAGTGGTAATGTTGTTCGCTTGCGCGAGCGAACGGTCGATGAACCTCTCGTAGTGTCCGAGATCCAGATCGGTCTCCGCGCCATCGTCCGTCACGAACACTTCTCCGTGCTGGAAGGGCGACATCGTTCCCGGATCCACGTTCAGGTACGGGTCGAACTTCATTATGGTCACTCGCATGCCTCGCTCGACGAGAAGTCGTCCGAGAGATGCGGCAGCTATTCCCTTCCCGAGCGACGAGACCACTCCGCCCGTGACGAAGATGTAGCGCGTCTGTTGGCTGGAACTAACCGGCATTTTGAACCGCTCCCTTCATAAAGGCGTCCCAGCGCGCATTGGCGCGCTCAAGGTCTTCTTCAGTATCGATGCCGCTTGCTGGCGCTTCATTCGTCAAGGCCACGCCGATTGGAAGGCCCGCAGCCAGCGGCCGAAGCTGTTCGAGCCGTTCGATTTCTTCCAATGGATGAGGCGGAAGTGACACCCATTTGGTCAACGCTTCCCGCGAGTAAGCATACACTCCAATGTGCTGCAAAGTACGCTCGGCCAGCCTTCCCGCGTCGGCCGCATCGCGCAAAAACGGGATCGGAGCGCGCGAGAAGTACATCGCGCGGCCGTCGTCGCCGACCACGACTTTGACCAGGCTCGGCGTGTCGAGGATTTCACTACTCGCTCGCGAGGCAGCCGTACCGAGCGGAAATCGCCCTTTGGCCACTATCTCCGCCGCTCCGCGAACCGCGCCCTTGCCTATGAACGGCTCGTCGCCCTGAACGTTCACTATCGTGTCGAAACCGCGGAATCGCGCTTGGGCGGCGACCTCAGCTACGCGCTCAGTGCCGGAGCCGTGCTCACCACTGGTCATGACGCAATCGGCGCCGGCGTCCCGCACAGCAGAAGCGACCGTTTCGTCATCGGTGGCGACAACAACGGCATCCGCAACGTTCATTTGTGAGATTCTTTGCCAGACCCGGACGATGAGGGGAAGTCCGGAGAGGAGTCGGAGGGGTTTTCGGGGGAGGCGCATGGCGCCAAGGCGCGCCGGAATCACCACAAGCGTTCCCATCACCCACTCATTTTTGCGCGACACAAGGCAAAAGTCACGCTCAGGAATATACCCAGCGGTCTACCCCTGAGCAAACTTTTTCGGCCTCAGAGGGGAAGAGAAACTCCTATTGAGAAGTCCGAACGGCGTGAGAAGGGAGAGCGGCTGCTCGCAGGATCGATTGTGTAATCGGCGCGGAAGAAGCCGACGCCAATCCCGATGCCGAGGTTTTGGATAAGCGCGGGAAGGGCGCCCTCGCCGGCATTGCCCGCGGCGTAGCGGAGGTCGATGAACGGACTCCCCAGATACGGCAGAGACACCTTGTCGATCGGCACGTTGTAGTCGGCCCGAAGGTAAAGCAGGCGATCGCCGCCGAGTGCCAGAAGGTCTACGGTCGCGAGCGTCCCCGAACCACCCAGATAGGCAAATCTCTGCGGCGGGGCGGCGTCGCTTCCCGTCCATACCAGGTGTCCGAGAAAGGAGAACGTCTGCGTGCCGAACGTTGGGAATAGCGCCTTAGCGTGGAGCGTGACCTGAGTGAACTTCTGCCCAACGGCGCGACACGCGGCGTCAGTGAGGAATCCGGAACAATCGGCCACCAGAGAAGAGCTAAGAGCGTGTTCGACGCCGACATCGAGCTTTGCATCTACTCCACCGCTAACAAGCTCAACGCCGGTACCCCCGAGGATCGATCCGATCTTCCCCTTTTCCACTCTCGGATTGGGGCGACGCATCTTCAGGATTCCCTTCCTTCCGAAGAAGCTCCACGGGGATTTGAGCGGAGCAATCGATCCCGTCGACCAATCGCGCTCGATGTTTCCGCCGACGAACGGCGTCACGGTAAGCGTGTTTGTGGCGATGCGACGAGTGAAGCGCGCAGCAGCGCGATCGCCGCGGTAGTAGTTCCGCGTGTCGCTGCCAACGCCGATCGCCGCGATCGAGTTCGCAAAATCAGATTGGATCCAGGAGTCGTTTGTGTAAGTCCCGCGACCAGCGGACAGTTTCAGCTCGTTGTTGTCGCCGGGCCGCAGGTAAGCCTCGAGAGAAGGATCCCACTTGCCGAGATTGGATCTGTAAGTCACAAGCGCATCAGCCTGAAGCACTTCATCGCCCACGTTGAGCTGCGGCCCCCAAGGGAGCGCCAGACCATTCACGCGATCGTACGATGGAATTCTGAGTCCGACGCCAAGCGGCAATGATATCGGTGATTCGTGATAATCGGAGTAGGATGTGTCCGGCGCGCTCGAGGTCGAATCCTGACCTCGCAGGATGGTGACAGGCGCAGCGAAGGCGAGAAGGAGAAGAAATGACTTCATGTCGTTAGGCTGAGAAAGTTTCGCAGAATCTCCTTCCCATTCTGCGTGAGGATGGATTCGGGGTGAAACTGCACACCCCATACCGGATGCGTGCGGTGCCGCACGGCGTGGATCTCGGTCGGATCGTCGGTTGCACGGGCTGTTACTTCCAGTTCATCCGGAAGCGATGCCGTCTCAACGATGAGCGAATGATAGCGCATCACTTCCAGGGGGTTGGGCAGGTTCGCGAATATGCCCTTCCCGTCGTGTGAAACGCGCGACGTCTTCCCGTGCATCAAGGTGCGGGCGCGAACGACTTTGCCGCCGTATGCCTCCCCGATTGCCTGGTGACCCAGACAGACACCGAGAATCGGAATGGTGCTTCCCCAGCGCCTGATTGCCTCCACCGAAATCCCGGCCTCTGACGGCGTGCACGGCCCGGGAGATATCACCACACGAGTCACACCCATTGCGCCGATGTCGTCGACGGAAATCTCGTCGTTGCGCTTCACCACCGGATTTTGTCCGAGCT
>DASXYR010000310.1:0-4783 GCA_036502385.1 Gemmatimonadaceae bacterium | reverse complement strand
GCATCACCCCTCCACGCGGCATCGCTGATTGCCCGATGATCGCCGGGCGTCATCGACTCATTGATTCCGGGATATTCGCGCAAGACAGCGCGTGCCTCGGTTTCGTCGCCGCGCCGGCTCGCTGAAAGGAAACGCTGGAGTGGAGATGCAAACGCCAGCATTGTTTGGACGGTGTCGGCTTGCTCGAACTGCGCCGCGACGTCCAACGGCGACCCACCGTCGCCGATCGTCCAGAAATAGATGTGATAGCTGCTCGGCGGCTGCTCGGCGTAATCACCTTGTCCAATCCGCAAATCCAGCAATCCGGGGTTGGCGCGAAGCATCGCGCGTACCCTGTCGCTGAGCCCGAGCGCCGCGGCGAGAAAAATGTCCGTCGATGCCCCGCGATCGACGAGGTAGCGCGCCAAATCGAATCGACCCGCACCGCGTTTGTGGTCGAGCATCCACTCTGCCGCCGTCGAGCGATGGTCCACGTCGCGCGCGTCGATGTCCGCACCGGCGGCGAGGAGCAGATCAACGACTTCGCGCGATCGTGCGAAATGGAGCGGCGTCTGGCCATCACCACCGCGCTCGTGCACCCGTGAGGGATCGTCGGCGATCATCCGGGCAAGTAACTCCGGGCGATCGAGGTGCGCGGCGGCACACGCGTCGGGGATGGCGCCGGCTGCGATGAGCCTCTCCGCAGCGGCACCAGTCGCCGAGTAGAGCGCGTGGAACCCTCCCGCCCACCAATCGCTCCGCCGGTTCGGATCGGCGCCAAAGTCCAGCAGCACCTCGACCATCGCCGGATCGCTGGCAAAGGCTACGATCGCCGGAGAATCGAAAGCAAACACGGGGTCGTTGATTCGGTCGCGGAGGGTTGGGTGACTCTCGAACAGCGTCCGCACCGCCGCTGCGTCGTGGCGCCTGAACGCATCATGCATCGAGGTTGAAGAGGGTGTTCTCATCGAGCCCACGCGGAGCGCTCGTTTTCAGTGAGATCCGGGATGACTCGACGTCCCTCCGCCTCCGAGTGCAGCGCCGCCTCGACGATCGCCATCACCGTCGCACCCTGCTCCGGCGGCACCGGATTCGGCGCTTGGCCGAGCAGTGCCTCGCGCAACAAGACATAGTATTCGCGCTGATCGCCGCGCTCAGCCTTGAGCGCGCGCGTGTCGCCCGTAGCGCCACTGTACAGAACAGCATCGTCCGGATCCATCCCCCACCCCGGCGAGCCTGGCAGCATGCCGGCGCGGAGCTGATCCTCCTGGATGTCGGGTTTCTGTTTTATCAAGCTCGCGCGATCGCCGTGCACCGCGAACCGGGCGCTACCGCCGGACACAAGTGAGCCGGCGCCGAGGGTCGCGACCGTTTCGCCGTAGCGGAGCACGAGCTGGAAGAAGTCATCGGTCTTTCCTCCTCGCCGTTGCTTCGCGAGTGTCGCCTGCACGCTGTCGGGAATTCCAAACAACACGAGTGCCTGATCGATGAGATGCGGCCCTAGATCGTACAGCAGTCCAGCGCCGGGGCCGGGCTTTTCGCGCCAGCGGTCGCGGACCTCGGGGCGATAGCGATCGATGCGCGATTCGAACAGCACCAGGCGCCCGACGAGATCGTCGCGTATCGCGTTCTGAACAGTGAGGAAATCGCTATCCCAGCGCCGGTTCTGGAAAACCGAGAGCAGTACTTTCTTCTCCTTGGCGACCGCGGCGAGATGTCTCGCCTCCGCGACGGTGATGGTGAATGGCTTGTCCACCACCACATTCCGTCCGGCGCGCATCGCCGCCTCGGCCAGCGGGGCGTGCGTCTCATTGGGGCTCGCGACTACGACAAGATCGATGTCAGGGTGCGTCGCGAGCTCGGTCGGATCGGATACAACGTCGACGTTGGGGAGGACAACCAATACATCACCGGGGCGGCTGGACGACACCGCGGTGATCTCGTAGCCGTCGGTCTCGAGGAGAAGCGGCGCGTGAAAGGTCTTCGAGACGAAGCCGAAACCGATCAGGCCGACGCGGATTGTCTTACTCACCGAATCGCACGCTGCGCGTCGTTTTCTCCCGACCGGTCGGTCGCGTCAGGGGACCGTAGAGCTCCGGTCGCCGCGCGCGCAGCCAGCGCCGGCCTGACGACGTCTCGAGCAGCGTAGCATCCAGATCCGCCACGACCATCGCGTCGTCAGTCGACCGCGTCTCGGCAATGATCTCACCGTAGGGATCCAGTATCATCGCGTTACCCGTTCGTATTTCGTCGTCGTCGTGGCCGATGCCGTTGCTGAACATGAGAAACATCCCGTTATCGTGTGCCCTGCTCGGCAACCAGCGCATCAACCAGCCGCGCCCTTTGGGTCCGCAAATCTCCGCTTCACAGGCCGCAGGATCTTCTTTGCGTCGCGCCCAGATCTCGGGGTCGATCGGCTTCATCGCGCGCGGACTCACGGAGTTGCATCCGCCCGTCTGGTGCGGGGACATCAGAATTTCGGCGCCGAGGAGAGCGCTCGCGCGCGCGTTTTCGACGATGTTGTTGTCGTAGCAAATGAGTACCCCGACGCGGCATCCGTGCGGGGTATCAAAAACCGTGTACTCGTCGCCATCGGCGATGAACTCGCTGATGAACTCGTGCATCTTTCGGTGGCGCGCCCAGCGCCCGTCGGGCATCGCAACGACATAGGCATTGTACAAGTGTCCATCCGCGGCGCGCTCGACGAGTCCCGCGCCGATCGTCATCCGATTCTCGCGCGACATGCGCAGCAGCTCCTGCGTACACTCGCCGTCCGGCACCGGCTCGGCCAGCTCTTCGACCGCGGCGCGGGCGAGCTTGCGCACGTGCCAGTATCCGGTGAGGCACATCTCCGGAAACGCGATTATCTCGGCGCCTGCTTTGGCCGCTTCGGCGACGAAATGTTGAACCCGTCCAAGATTGTAGCTCTTGTCACCGGGCTTGTGCTCGAACTGGACGGTCGCCACGCGAATATCGCGCATAATGATTTATCGTAGATGCGGATTGTACAGCCTGACGGCAAGATCTTTCGGTGCAATAGCTCCGTCCTCGATCGTGAGGCGCACGTGCCGCACAGTCACCGGCTCAAACCGATCCAGCTTCGCGTAGCCGATGGTCGACCCTCCCGAGAGCACCTTCCAGTAGCGGTCGACAGCGCCGTACAGTGTATATCGCGCCACATTCTGTCCGCGGGTGATGTCCTCCGCGAGGCGCGCAACGCCGATCGTAACCGCGCGACCAAGATCCAGTTCCACCTGGGCGCTGCGGGGACCAGTCACCAAAGTAGTGCGACGCGCCCCGCGAGCGAGATCTTGCTCGAACAGCGAGGTGAGCTGCGCCCGAAACTGGGTGAGGTGCGCGACATCGACCGAATGAAGCAGACCATCGCGCGTCGGCGGAACGTTGAGCAGCAGCTTTGCGTTCCGACCGACGGACGAGAAATAGAGGGTCTCGAGGTTGTCCGCCGTGCGAACCCGATCGTCCTCGGCGGGATGGTAGAACCAGCCCGGCCGGATCGAGACGTCGACTTCGGCAGGTCGCCACACCGTGCCGGCGCGATCGCCGTGCTGCAACGCATCGGTGACACCTGGGCCGTCCGCACCGGGGAATGCTACGGCCTCAGGATTTACCGTCGACCAATTCGGATCGCCGGCTGATCCATTCTCGTTTCCGCACCACCGCACGTCCGGCCCGGCGTCGGAGAACATGACAGCATCTGGCTGGAGCCTGCGCACGAGACCGAAGAAACGGGGCCAATCGTAGACCTGACGTTTCCCATTCGGTCCTTCTCCATTGGCGCCGTCGAACCACACTTCGGCAATAGGGCCGTACCGGGTCAGAAGCTCCGTGAGCTGATCGCAGTAAAGATCATTGTACTTTGGCGAGTCGCCGTATGCCGGATTGTTGCGGTCCCACGGAGACAGATAGAGTCCCGCCTTCAATCCCTCTGCGTGACAAGCGTCCACGAATTCGCGGACGACGTCCCCCTGTCCCGACCGCCACGGACTCGCAGCGATCGAGTGAGTCGTGGTGCGCGTCGGCCAGAGACAGAACCCGTCGTGATGCTTTGCCGTGAGGATGAGCGCGCGAGCGCCAGCGCTACGCGCGGCCCGCGCCCATTGACGTGCGTCGAGGGCCGAGGGCGCGAAGATCGAAGGATCCTCGCGCCCGTCGCCCCACTCGCGATCGGTGAAAGTGTTGACGCCGAAGTGCAGGAAGAGCGCGAGCTCGTCGCGTTGCCAGGCGAGCTGCGATGGCGACGGACGCGGGCGATCCGACGTCGCAAGTGGTTGTGCACGCGACGGCAGCGCGCACGCGCCCAGCGCACCGGCACTGACGTGAAGAAATGAGCGGCGATTCATCGTTATCGAACCTGCACAGTCGCCATGCCCCGTGCCAGTGACTCAATATGGAAATAGATTATCCGGGTGAGCAGACCTCTCGGTGTCACGGCGAGCGCGATAGTGGCCATTCTCGGAAGCATGTTCGCGCTGCTGTTAGCGGCGTTCATGGCTGCATCACCGTTCATCGCGACGGCGCAGCCTAAACCACCATATAGCACCCAGATTGCTATCGTGGCCTCTGCGATCACTGTCGCGCTTGCCGGCCTTGGCATTTGGACTGCGATCGGCGTTTTCCGCCTCCGCTCCTGGGCACGCACCTCCATCCTGATTTTCGCCGGTTTCCTTGGCGCGTGGGCGGCCATTACTCTGCTGGTCACCATGGTGATGCCCCTTCCTCCGGAAATCACCGGCGGCACAAGGCAGACCTTTCACAGTATTACGGCACTCGGGTTTGGGATTCC
>DASXYR010000309.1:0-2098 GCA_036502385.1 Gemmatimonadaceae bacterium | reverse complement strand
CTCGAGGTCGTTGGCTTTGAATCGGCGCACCTGCTCCATCGCGATTTTCAGCGACTTCTCACCGACGGAACGCGTTGGCAGTGGCGGCCGCAGCTCAATCTGGTCGAAGCGCTCCGCGAGTCGAAGGATGCTGAGGAGGTGGCGCTGATCCGTCGTGCTGGCGAGATGGCGATAACGGCGCTGAAGACGACTTTGAACGAAGTGCGCCCAGGACTCACCGAGCTCAACGTGGCGGGAATTCTGGAGAAGGCTTTGCGCGATCAGGGCAGCGAGGATTTTCCATTCGCCACCATCGTTGCATCCGGTCCTCGAGCGGCGCTGCCGCACGCGCGCGCATCGTCGCGCGTGATCGAGCGCGGAGATCTGCTGCTGCTCGACTTTGGGGCGCAGTACAACGGCTATTGCTCGGACATCACGCGAACGGTGGTGATCGGCAAGGCGACGGACGAACAGCGCGCGATCTACGACATCGTGCGGCACGCCAACGCCGTCGCGTCGAAATCCGTACGAGCGGGAATGAAGGGCCAGGATGCCGACGGTCTCGCTCGTCGCTACATTGAGGACCGTGGCTATGGAGACGCATTCGGTCACAGCCTGGGTCACGGATTGGGCCTCGAGGTTCACGAGGCACCTCGTCTGGCGAAGACCGTCGAGACCCCGCTTGGAACGGGCGCGGTGGTAACTATCGAGCCGGGGATTTACCGTCCGGGCTGGGGTGGGGTCCGCATCGAGGACGATGTGCATCTCGCGGCGACCGGCCCGGAAATACTCACTGATTTCACTCGAGAGCTGCTCGAAGTTGCCTGAGCGGCGCTCTCCTGCTGGTCCCATCAGACGCGAAACGACGACAATGTTCGATCTCCGCTACGTCAAGAAGCTCGTGGAAATGCTGGACGAGTCGAGTGTGGATTCAATCGAGATCTCGTCCGACAAGGGGATGAAGATCCGCATCTCCAAGACTCCGCAGCAGCGCGGGGCGGTGCAGATGGCATCGCCGATGGCGATGCCCGCACTGCTGCCCTCCGCGGCGCCAGCGGCAGCGCCCGCCGAAGCTTTGAGCTCCGGGGTCGAAGTTCCCCAGCGGGAACCGCCCAAGTCGAAGTATCTGGAATTGAAGTCGCCGATGGTCGGCACGTACTACGGCGCGCCCGAGCCGGGCGCCAAGCCATACCTCGCGGTTGGCGACCGGATCAGCAAGGGCCAGATCGTCTGCATCATCGAAGCAATGAAGATCATGAACGAGATCGAGTCTGAGTTCGACGGAGTGGTGAAAGAGGTTCTCGCGCAAAACGCGCATCCGGTCGAGTACGGGCAGGTCCTCCTACGCGTAGATCCCAATGGCTGACAAACTGCAACCAGCGCCGAAGCAGGCGCCACCAATGAAGCCGGCGTCGACCGGCGGCACACCGGCGGCGCCGGGACGCGCCGGCGCGACTTTCGACTACAAGCCGATCCTTCAGCACATGATCCACCAGAACGCCTCCGACCTTCACCTGAAGGTCGGACGTCCGCCGACGCTGCGCGTCGATGGACACATGGTGCCGCTCGAGATGCAGCCGCTGACGCAGGATGATCTGCGCAGCCTCGCCGAGCAGGTCATGGCTCCCAAGAACATCAAGGAGTTCTCGGAGCAGAAGGAATCCGACTTCGCACTTGCCGTCCCTGGCATCGGCCGGTTCCGCGTCAACGCTTATCAGCAGCGCGGGACGATCGCGTACGCAATCCGAATCGTGCCCTTCCAGGCCAAGACCGTCGCCGAGCTGAACCTGCCCGACATCTGCGAAAAGGTGGCGCTGATGCCGAGGGGCCTGGTTCTCGTCACGGGGATTACGGGCTCCGGAAAGTCGACAGCGCTCGCATCGATGCTTCACTACATCAATCAGAACCGCCACGCGAACATCATCACGATCGAAGATCCGATCGAGTTCCTCCACCGCGACATCAAGAGCAGCATCAATCAGCGCGAGGTGGGAACCGATACGAATACCTTTGCGCAGGCGCTGCGCCGCGTGCTGCGGCAGGATCCCGACATCCTGCTGGTCGGTGAGATCCGCGACCTGGAGACGCTGGACACCGCGCTGAAGGCCGCCGAGACAGG
>DASXYR010000308.1:0-1613 GCA_036502385.1 Gemmatimonadaceae bacterium | reverse complement strand
CTGCTGGTAAACCGATTGCATGAGCATCCCACCGACGTATAGATCGATCTTGATCGGCGGAGTGCTGATGCTCGCGTTCGGCGGTTTGGGAGCGCCGACGTTGACGCTGACCCCGCCCCGATTCTGGAGCGTGAACACGATCTGACCGAGTCCGCCGAGTCCGACTTCCTTTGCCACGAGATCCACCGACGTCTTCAACGCGTTGGCATCGAGCGGGCCGACGTCGGCGCGCGCGATCACATTCGCGGCCTGGGCCCTCGCGTAATCCGCCGAACACAGATACAAACCGCCCAGCATCAAACCGTGCAACAGCGCCGACGTTCTCACAGCGTCTCCCCGTGGATGATGCCAATGAGTTCCCGCTCGGCGAGAAGCGTTACACCAGATGGTATTGCGCCACGACCCGGATCGGCCTATAACCAGCTATATGGCCGAGACACGACACCGCAGTTTTTACTTTCTGGCGATTCTGTTCAGGGTCGCACCCTTCGCCTTCGGCCTGATCCGCGCTACGCAGGCGAGTGATTATCGCATGCTCTGGATGGCGCTGGCATCCCTGCTCGGCGCTGCTCTGGTTTCGGTCATCGCGCGGGGGCAGGGACGGGACTCCAGAGAGATACTTTCGATATCGGTCCTCATTCTCGCCGTCGCCACACTGCTTGCAGGACTCACCGCGCGACTCCTCGGTGCGACGGCCGCGGCTGGTATCTGGGCCGTTGCGCTGGTATTCGGACTCTGCTGGGCGATCAGCTACTGGCTCGCCGGAATCTCGCGCGGACGCCCGCAACAGGAGCAGTAGCTCGCGTCATTTGACGTTCTCGCCGAACGACGTAATCGGATCGATATCCACTGGAACACTGCCCGTCTTGCTCAACGCCGCCGTCAGATCGGCCGGCATCGTTCCGTACTTCTTGAACCACCCCTCGGCGCGCGCGCGATTTCCCGTTGCCTCTATCTCGAGCAGCTCCTTCGCCAGGCTCGCGACCGCGACCGGGAACTTCACGAAATCGATCGCGTAGCGGCCCGACGCGTCCCGCGTGATCGCGCGCTGCTCCACGAAATAGTTGAACTCCATCATCTCCGCCTTCGCGTGCGCCTCGGCCACACCGAACCGCACGGTGCGAAAAATTCCCGCGACGTGCGACGCGTAGTAGTCGCGCGCGCGTGACTTCGGCAGGACGCCCTTGTTCATGAGATAGTCGAGACCGTAAAGACCGACGATGTCCGCCTTCGCCTCCTCGAGTCCGCTGTAGATCGGACCGATCGATTCGCGGATGTCGGCCTGCTTCCCGTTCACGCGTGCGTACGCGGGGCCAAGTCCGTGCGACATCTCGTGCATGACGACGACGGCGAGATATCCATCCATCGACGCGAGGTTCGCCTGGTCCTCGCGCATGAGCAGCTTGCCGATCGGGAGAACGACGTAGCTCACCCGCGCGTCCATGAAGTTCTTGAAGAAAATCTTCTTCGTCCCCTTCTCGGCGTGGATGCGCGGATCGTTCGGGAGATTGTCGGCGACTGCCTGATAGCCGTGCCGCAGGTCACCGGAACGGTACGGCGTATCCATGACTTCCATGGGCGTCGGATGGCCGGCATTCGACGGACGGTCGGCG
>DASXYR010000307.1:0-1549 GCA_036502385.1 Gemmatimonadaceae bacterium | reverse complement strand
ATTGTTCGCGCCAGGAAATTTGAGGGACCCCTGCGAATCGCTGACGTCGTTCGCACTTCTTCGACATGGGGCGGTGCCTAAACCGAGCGCGGCGGGACTTCACGACTATGTAGAGGGATCGTGCAGGAGCGGGAGAGGCCTATGCGAGTCCAGTATCTGCTTCTCGCGGCCCTTGGCGGCTGCGTCGGCAATCTCATTGCCGTCAACCAGGTGCCCACGAACCCCGCGCCCCACGCGCTCGTCGGACGATCGCCGGGTGACGTCAAGATCGTCTCCACGCCGCCGGCTGAGCCGTTTGCCGAAATCGGATTCCTCGAGGGCGAGCCGGTCACCGATGGTCGTCCGGTGAAGCCGGACGCGATTCTCTACAAAATGCGAGAGGCGGCCGGCCGTTGGGGTTGCGACTATCTGCTCATCACCAGCTCGACCTTCACCAAGAATGGACGCGACGCGGAGGGCTATGGTGGCATCGGCTATCACGGCACCTGTCTGGTCTTGCTCGACGCTGCGCGGTCGGCAGCCATGGCAACGTCCCCAGCCACGCCTGCGATGGTCGATCACCAGCATGCGACGGGGCCCGCGGTTTCACACCCGTTTTCCTCGCCGTCGTCCGCGCCGCCGTCGGCGAGCGCCGTGTCGACCCACAAATTGCTGTTTCGCACCAGCGAGGGGAATCTGTACCGAGTGGCACCGGAATCGCGCGAGGAAGCGGTCCGCGCGGGGTGGGTACAAGTTGGACAAGAGTGAGCGCCGTCGCGTGACGGCATTGATCAAGTCATCGAGAAACTTGGGCTTCGCGAGGTACATCTCGAAGCCGGCGTGAAGTGCATCGCGATGAGCCAATGCTCACTGAGCGACCTCTCCATCAAACGGTCCAGTCGCCGGCGTAACGATGGCCCTATCGGCCGACCCGAGCGCCACGGTTTTATGGACAGGATGCGACGCTGACGGCAATTGCCAACTCGCCGACCGGAGGCCCGCCGACGTATGAATCGCCGAGTAGGCCACCGGCGCATCAACACTACGGGACGCCGAGACGCGTGCTTTCTATGCAGCCTTCAGCGGTCAGCGACGAGGAAACATCGCTTCAAATCGGGTTCCGCCTGCTTTCGTCGAACGGACTTCAATCTTGCCGACGTGACCGGCGATGATGCGCTCCGAGATGTAGAGCCCAAGGCCCAAGCCGTCGGCGGGCTTGCGCTCCGCGCGGCGGAACGGATCGAAGAGATGCGGCAAGAGATTCGGGTCGATCGGCGATCCGAAATTGTGAACGCTGATGCGCGCCCATTCGTCGCGCGGCTCGACTTCGACGCGGATTCTTCGAACGGGATCGCCATGAGTCACGGCATTGGCGAGAAGGTTGGACAGGACTTGTTCGAGCCTGTCGCCATCGAAGCTCGCCATGCAGCGTGTGGTTGACAGATGGATCTTGCGAGCGGGATGGGCAGCTCGAATCTCATCGACGATCTTCGCGACCGTCGGGACGAGATCGCATTCCTCGCCCCGTTGAATGGGAATGCCGTCCGCGAGACGAGCTCGCGTAACGTCG
>DASXYR010000306.1:0-7395 GCA_036502385.1 Gemmatimonadaceae bacterium | reverse complement strand
GCCGACAAGTGCGCTTACACTTACGGGTCTACGCTCGCCAACAACGGGCAGGGCTTCTGGAACGTGATAATCGGCGGGAAACAGTTCCTGGTTCAGCAGCAATGGACAAACGTCAAGCCGCAGGGGTGCCTCACGGGACGCTAGCTTTTCGATCGCTCAGACGCGGGCTGTTCGTCCTGTTGCAATGGACGGTCAGCCCGTGTCGCCGCCCATGCTGTCCATACGACACCGGCGCCAATCACCGCGCTTGCACCGCTCGCGCCAATAGCAGCTCCAAGAGTCGCGTCATTCCCTCCGTAAGCCATGACGGCAGCACCGGGCACGTAGGCCACAATCGCCGCCCAAACCAGCGATGTCGCCACGCTCCAGCGGCGGCGGCGGAATAGACCGAACGCCGCCACCAGCCCGATGACTCCGTAGAGAAATACGCCGCCCGTCACCGACTTCTGGAATGGGGTGAGATCGGGCTTCCATTCGGTCGTGCCGTTGTAGAGGCCGACGATACCCGTGAAAAGAAGCAGCGCAAGCGATACTACCCACGCGATTTTCCGCAGCATCACCACTACTCGGTTCCCAACTTCTTGCCGAACCGAAGTCCAGTGTTCTCGTAGTCGCGCTTCTCGTAGAACGCGTGCGTCGCCTTCCGTTGAATGCCGGAGGTCACGGAAATTCTCCGAGCGCCATTTTGCGCCGCCCATCGCTCCACGTGCCTCACCAGCGCCGATCCGATCCCTGCTTCACGTGCATCCTCGAGCACCACGAGCGCGGTGAGCCAGGCAACCGGCTCATGGTCGTGCACGGAGGGAACGACGTGAGCCGTCACCAAGCCCACGACCTCACCGAAACCGTTCGTTGCAACGAATGCGGCCGCCTTCGGGAAACTTGCCAGCGCGGCGAGACGCGCGGGAATCTCCGATTCGGTGGCCGGATATCCGAGCTGACCCAACAGCTCGCACAAAGGAGGTGCATCGGAAGGGGCCGCGGCTCGGATTGTTATTATGTCAGGCATCCGAAGCTCCGGCCATCGACTACCCGAGGAATGATTCCAGCGACCGTCGACGAGAATTGTGGCGCAGCTTGAGCAGCGCCTTTTCCTTGATCTGCCGCACGCGCTCGCGTGTGATCTGGAGGAGCGTCCCGATATCCTCGAGCGTCATCGGATCGGCGCCATCGAGGCCGAAATACAAGCGGAGAATCTTGGACTCCCGCTCCTTCAGCGACGAGAGAGACTCCTCGATCGCCTCCGACAACGCCTTCTCGAACGTGATCTCGTCCGGAGTCGGGTTCATGTTGTCGGGCAGATAGTCGAGCAGGCGATTGTCTTCGCCGGGTGTCATCGGCGCGTCGAGCGACAGATGCACCTGCGAGATCATCATCGTCTTGGCGACCTCGTCCTCGGTGATGTCCATCCCTTCGGAAATCTCGAGATTTGTCGGCTGACGACCGAGCTCCTGAAGCAGACTGCTCGCGCGCTTGCCGATGCGATGCAACGTGCCCGCACGATTAAGCGGAACGCGCACGATCCGCGACTGCTCCGCCAGCGCCTGAAGGATCGACTGTCTGATCCACCACACCGCATACGAGATGAACTTGATTCCCTTCGTCTCGTCGAACTTGTGCGCAGCGCGAATGAGGCCGAGGTTGCCCTCGTTGATCAGATCCGAAAGGGATACGCCCTGGTTCTGATATTTCTTGGCGACGGAGACGACGAACCTGAGGTTGGAGCGCACGAGCGTGTCGAGCGCGTCCTGGTCGTCCATGCGGATGCGCTTCGCGAGCTCAACCTCCTTCTCGCGATTAATGAGTGGGAAGACGCTGATATCCCTCAGATATTGATCGAGGGACCCTTCGTCGACGGTCGATTTCCGATTCGTCGAAGATTTCATAGCGATTGCGTCATCCTCTCCGAGTACGAGAGATCTAGTGGACGATCTCTCCGAAGCGCTTCCACCGCAAATGAGTCAGCCAGTCGAGGCGGTCTCCGGTTTCTGGCGCGTAGCTATAATAGACCACTATAGGCTGGCCGCGCACAAGAGAGTCCGCGACGAACCCCCAATACCTCGAATCCGACGAGTTGTCGCGATTATCTCCGAGGACGAAGTAGTCATGAGGAGGGACGACCAAAGGACCCCAATTGTTACGGGATGGATTGTAGGTGGAGATCGCCGCATTGCCCGCCAAATAGGCCTTCTGCCACCGGAAGTCGTCGTCGGTCTGATCGGCCTCTTCCGGCGACCGCTGCACATAGTCCTCGTTGACCTGCTTGCCGTTCCGGATCAGAAGCGCGTCCCGCATTTGCACCGTATCGCCAGGGCTGCCGACGATCCGCTTTATGTAGTTGAGCGTCGGATCCACCGGATAAGTGAAGACGATGACGTCGCCATTTCGCGGGGGATGAAGAGCAGGCAGCTTCGCGCGGCTGCCCGGAATCCCCGCCCCGTAGACGAGCTTGTTGATGAGGAGGAAATCGCCCTCGAACAGCGTATGCTCCATGCTGCCGCTCGCGATCTTGAAGGCTTCGACCCCGAATGCGCGGATCACGACGAACAGCGCCAGCGAAAGCACGATGACTTTCGCCCAATGCGCAAAGAAATGGAGCTTGCCGCTTGTCCGCCGCTTGTTGGCCAGCTCGAGCGCGCGCGCGCGATTGTGTTCGTATTGATCCATGACCCGTCTATTACCGCTCTAGTTAATCCGGCGTTCCCAGATATGTGTCGATCTGCGCGCGCTGGAGGGTCCCCGAGAAATCGGCATACCCGACCTTGGTCTCTGAGTAGAACTCATAGACCTCCCAACCTCCCTCGCGATGCCCATTCCCGGTCTGCTTCACGCCACCGAATGGGAGGTGCGCCTCCGCCCCGATGGTTGGTGCATTTACATACGTTATTCCGTTATCCAGCTCGTTCAAGGCCCTGAACGCGGTGTTCACGTCGCGAGTATAGATGGACGATGAGAGCCCGTACTTCACGTCGTTGTTCACCGCGAACGCCTCGTCCGCGTCCTTCACCCTTACTACGGATAGCACTGGCCCAAAGATCTCTTCCTGCTCGAGACGGCTTCCGGCCTTGACGTTCGCGAAGATTGTCGGCAGGAAGAAATTGCCCTTCGAAAGCTTGCTTGGCCGCTCGCCACCGGTGAGGAGCTTCGCGCCCTCGGATTCCCCGATGTCGACGTAGGTCTCGACTTTTCTGAGCGCATCCTCATTGATCAGCGGACCGACGTCGGTGCCCTTCTTCCTGCCATCGCCGAGCTTGAGCGCCTTGGCGCGGTCCTCGAGCATGGACAAAAACCGGTCGTGAACCTTCTTCTGTACGATAAGACGACTGGTGGCGGTACAACGTTGCCCCGTCGTGCCAAAGGCTCCCCAGAGGGCTCCTTCGAGCGCGAGATCGAGATCCGCGTCGTCCATTACGATCTGTGCGTTTTTGCCGCCCATCTCCAGCGACAGCCTCTTGTGAAGCCGGCCGCAGGTCTCACCCACGATGCGACCGGTCTCCGTCGATCCCGTAAACGAGATCAGCGGCACCCCCGGATGGTCCACGATCGCTGCGCCCACCTGCTCACCTCTGCCGTGCACCAGCTGAATCACATCGGGTGGCAACCCTGCTTCGAGCAGAATCTCCACCAGCAGCGTGCCCGTGTGGGGTACGTCCTCTGCCGGCTTGAAGATCACTGCATTTCCACACACCAACGCCGGAAACATCTTCCAGGTCGGAATCGCCATCGGAAAATTGAACGGACAGATCAGGCCCGCCACCCCGATGGGACGACGGTAGCTCATAGCCCACTTGTTCCGCAGCTCGCTCGGCACCGTCTTGCCGAACAGCCGGCGGCCTTCGCTCGCGGCGTAGTACGCCGTGTCGATCCCCTCCTGCACGTCGCCGCGAGTCTCTGTCAGCGGCTTCCCCATCTCGCGCGTCATCGCGTCGGCGATTTCTTCCTTGCGCTTCGTCATGATGTCGCCGACGATGCGGAGGACGTCCCCGCGCGCGGGAGCAGGAGTCCGCTTCCACCGCTCGAAGCCGCGCTTGGCGCTCTCGACCGCGCGATCCACGTCGCGCCTGTCGGAAAGTGGAAACTTCCCGATCAGGTCGCCCCGGTCAGCAGGGTTGCGGTTGTCGAAATATTCGTCGGACTCAGGAGCGACCCACTTTCCAGCGATGAAGTTGTTGAATTTTTTCATTTAATCGGTTGTTAGTTCGTAGGTGAGCATTGCCTCCCGCCTCCCGCTCCTCAGGTATGCTCGCGAGAGAGGGAATACCGCTCGATCTTCTTGTAAAGGTTGGACCTCGGCATCTCTACCGCGCGCGCCGTCTCCGACACGTTCCAGTCGAACTCGCGCAGCTTGTTGAGCAGGAACGCGCGCTCGGCCGCGTCCTTGAACTCCTCGAACGTGCGGCACTGAGTGAGCGTCGCGAGCCCGGCGTCATCGAGAACTCGCTGGCCAGCCAGGCGGTCGATGTCGCGCGCCGAGATCTGGCTGTCGGGAGCCAGAATTAGAAGCCGCTCCACGGTGTTGCGGAGCTCGCGCACGTTGCCGGGCCAGTCGAGTCCGGTCAGCCGCTCCAGCGCGTCCTGCGTGAAGGTGCGCGGCGGAATGCCTTCCCGCGCTGACAGCGTCGACGCGAAATACTGGGCAAGCATTGGGATGTCTTCGCGCCGCTCGCGTATGGGCGGAACGTGTATGGGCACGACGTTCAGCCGATAGTAGAGGTCCTCGCGGAATTTTCCGGCCGCGATTTCGTTCTCCAGGGTCTTGTTCGTTGCCGCAATCACCCGCACGTCCACCGAGATGGGCTTGGCACCCCCGATCCGCGTAATGACATTGTCCTGGAGCACGCGCAGCACCTTCGCTTGCGCCGCCAGACTCATGTCGCCGATCTCGTCGAGGAAGAGCGTGCCTTTGTTCGCCTGCTCGAACTTTCCAGCGCGGTCTGAGATCGCTCCGGTGAAAGACCCCGTCATGTGCCCGAATAGCTCGCTCTCGATCAGCTCGCCGGGAATCGCCGCGCAATTCACCTCTACGAACGGCTTTTCCGCGCGAGGCGACATCCGGTGCAGCGCCCGCGCTACCAGCTCCTTCCCCGTTCCGTTTTCGCCTGTGATGAGAACGCGGGCGGGCGTCGCCGCCACCTTCTCGATCTTTTCCATCAGCAGCCGCATCACGGGTGTCTTGCCTACCATCTCGAACGGCGCATCAATCGACTGCTTGAGTCTCGCGTTCTCTTCCTTGAGATCGAGATGCGATAGGGCGTTCCGCAACATCACGAGGATGCGGTCGGTGTCCAGCGGCTTCTCCAGAATCTCGTACGCGCCCAGCTGGGTCGCCTCGACCGCCGTGCGAATGGTCGCGTGGCCGCTGATCATCACCACTGTTGCCGTCGGATCCAGCTCTCTGATCTTCTTGAGCGCTTCCATCCCGTCCATGCCGGCCATCTTCACGTCGAGAAAAACGAGATGGGGATGCCACTTCTGGTACTCGACGATGCCGTCGGTCGCGTTGGGTACGGTGTGAACCTCGTATCCCTCGTACTCGAGGAGCTGACCAAGCGCGGCGCGAATTCCCTGCTCATCGTCGATGACGAGAATCCTTCGGCTCACTTGACACTCTTGTAGAGCGTGATTTTTCCGTTGGCGATGCGCACATCTGAAATGTAAGAGGGCATCACCATTGGCAGCCCGTTCGGTGCGAGGCCTTGTACCGTATTCGCCTTTTTGAGCTGCGCTATCAACCGCGGAATGAGGCCCTGCGGCACATCCAGGCGCCCGATTTTGACTTCCTGGACGAGAAACTGTCCCAACCCGGGCTTCAGCATTTGTATTGTGCCGCCGAGCAGGACGCTGTCCCGTGAGCCAAGGAGGAAGCCGAGGTTACCGAGTTGTCCGGCGCCGCCGAAATCCTTCATCTCGACCTCGGAACGCACGTACAGACGGTCGCCTCGAATTGCCGCCTCCGCATTCTTGGCAGAAGGCGGCAGCTGCTTCGCGACAACGAGGAAGATGTAAGATGCGGCTTCGGCGGGAGTGAGATTCGCAAAGACCTGTCCCGATCGCTGGGCCAATCCTTCCACCGCTGCCTTCCCGCGGTTGGCGTCTGGAACGGTGAGCGGCTCCCAGCCGGTATTGGTCAGGGTCGCGCCGGTCGTCGCGCTGACATCGGCGGTAGCCTTGGTGGAGGCGGGTCGGTCGACACGCGCATACCAGTACCACAGCGCGACGAGGGCGATGATCAGTATTAGGCAGCCTGCCCTGCGAAAACAGCCTTTCATTGGCGTGATGGTCGAGAGGAGTGGAAAGGAGGGAGAATACCCCTGCACTACTCGTGCACGCTAGTTGCCCCCGCCGTCTCCTCTTCTCGGACGTCCGCCTCCCTGCCCGTCGTCACGCCTGAGACCCGGGGTTTTGACGCTGTCCGGCACCTTTGCCCACTGCTCCGGGGTCAGGATCGCCTTGGCCTGATTGATCGCCTCGGTCGCCTGCTTCCGCGCCTCGGCCATCGAAGGCTGGATCTTCGCGAAAACCGTCATGGGATCCGGATTCTTGACCGTCGTATCGGCCAACATGTCCGCGACTTTGTCGACCAGGGAATCGGCCTTCACCTTGAACGCATCTCCCGAGCTCTGAAGCTTTGCGATCTGATCCGCCGTGAGATCGAGCTTGGCCGAATCATTGATCGCGATGATGTCCAGGAATGCGTTCGGCACGAGACGCGTCATGCGCGCCTTGAGGGCGTCGGCGGTCAGCCGGCCGCCGCGCCCGCCTCCAACCACATTATTGAATTGCTGGCGCGCTGGATCCGTTCCGAGAGCGAGCCGCCCCTGAACGGCAATCTGAAACGGGACTCGGAACGCATTCCGGGTGCCGTTGGCAACACCAAAGTGCTCGTTCACCTGATACTTGTACGTTTCGGTCACGGGGTCGAACCCGCGAACGTAGAGAAGCGTCCGATCGGGGAATGAGGGCTGACCCCAGCCGTGCAGATGATCGCTCCCGTGAAGCAGCTGATCGATTCCGGTGAGGGTGTTCATCGCGATTACCGAGATCGTGAGCCTGCGATCCAGCCCGAAGGAAGACGGCCGAATGTTCGCCTGCAGATCGAGCGAAGGCGCCCACGGGCTCGAACAGATGCTGCGCGATGAGACCTTGTCCATCTGACTCAGCAGGCACTCGCGCGCCCGTGAAGAGGTGTTCGCGAGCAAGCGCGTCATTCCGTTTGCGACCGCTGTATCGCCTCGAGCAGCCGCATCGGCCGGATTGAAAACGAATGCCCGGTCATTAAAGCGTCCATCGCCGTTGATGTCGCCGCCCACCATCGGCGCGTAAAGGCCCCCGGAAACCAGCCGGCCGATCATCGTCAGCTCGAGCACCGGCTTGATCGGATACGTGATCGTCGCG
>DASXYR010000305.1:0-1757 GCA_036502385.1 Gemmatimonadaceae bacterium | reverse complement strand
GGGACGCGTGGTGATGCAGGATCTGGTGCGCATCTCCACGGCGATCTCCGATGGCAGCTTCTACGCCAACCCGGCACTCGTCGCGGCATGCCGGCAGGTCAAGGGCAAGAACGGGACGCTCCACATCATGGGGTTGATAGGCACGGGCGGAGTGCACGCGATCGACGAGCACCTGTGCGCGCTGCTCGATCTCGCAAACCGTCAAAAGGTCGCGCGCGTCGCCATCCATGCTTTCCTCGATGGCCGCGACACCATGCCCAAGTCCGCGCTCGGCTACATGCAGGTGCTGCTCGAATACATTCGAAAAATCGGGAGTCCGGCGAAGATCGCGAGCGTTTCGGGACGCTATTACTCGATGGACCGCGATCGAAGGTGGGAGCGCACCGAGATCGCGTACCGGGCGATCGTCGATGGCGAGGGAACCGAGGTTGCGGATCCTCTCGAGGCGATTCGCGAAGCCTACGAGTCGGGAAAGACCGATGAATTCATCCTTCCGGTAGTCGTTGCCGAGAATGGAAAGCCCGTAGCGCGAATGGAGGATGGCGACTCCGTCATCTGCTTCAACTATCGCTCCGACAGGATGCGCCAGTTCGTTCGGGCGCTGACCGATCCTGCCTTCGACGGATTCGCGTCGCGGCGGCCGAAGGTATCGGTGACAACGCTCACGAACTATGACAAGACGCTAAAGGTCGCGGTGGCGTTCGAGCCGACGTCCATGGAACGCATCCTGGCCGAGGTATTGTCGTCGAGCGGCCTATGCATGCTGAAGACGGCGGAAACCGAGAAGTACCCGCATGTGACTTACTTCTTTAACGGCGGCGTCGAGCAGCCGTATCCCTGCGAAAGCAGAGTGCTGGTTCCGAGTCCGAAGGTGGCGACGTACGATCTCCAACCCGAGATGAGCGCCGCCGGAGTCACGGACGCGCTATGTGAGGGAATCTCTTCCGGTGAGCAGGATTTCATTCTCTGCAACTACGCCAATGCGGACATGGTGGGACACAGTGGATCCATTCCAGCGACGATCAAAGCTGTCGAGACTGTCGACCGCTCGCTGTCGCGCGTGCTCAGGACGGCCGAGACCGCGGGAGTGCGTCTCATCGTGACCGCGGACCATGGGAATGCCGAGATGATGATCGATCCCGCGACGGGCGGACCGCACACTGCTCATACCACCAACCCCGTTCCATTCGTCGTGGTCGATTGGGATCAGGAACAGCGGCTGCGCACCGGCGGAGCTCTGTGTGATGTCGCGCCAACTATATTATCAATGCTCGGTATCGAGCAACCGCCGCAGATGAGCGGTGTCAATCTTGGAGTCGATTAGTGAAGCCTTTTATCGGCGCGCTTGCGCTTGTTTTCGTTGCCACGACCGCGCGCGCGCAGGTCGGGCACCTTCCTGAGAACAGTCCGTACCGCGACCTGGAGACCCGCCAGGAGTTCACTTTCTTCGGCGGGCAGTACAGCGCGGGACAGGATCTCATAGGCGTGGCGCCGCGTGGCGGTCCGATGTTCGGCCTTCGCTACGACATCCACGTGGGAGGCCCGGCTTTCCTTGCCGCACGCTGGTCGCACGTGAACGGCGAGCGCTTTCCGATCGATCCGAAGAAGACGGGAGCGGCGCGGCAGCTTGCAAAGCAGAGCACCTCTCTCAACCTGTACGATATCGATCTCGCCATCAATCTCACCGGCCAAAAGAGCTACCATCACCTGGTCCCCGTCATAAACCTGGGCGGGGGCATAGCGACATGCGGGTGCAC
>DASXYR010000304.1:0-6741 GCA_036502385.1 Gemmatimonadaceae bacterium | reverse complement strand
CGTCCGATGGTGGCATTGGAGGCGCAGGCCATTGCCAGTCCGCCGGCCGCAAGCAAGATCCATTTACTGATAGAAATGACCACAGACTCCGATGGAGTGAGCTAGAAGATTATCGGTCCCCAGCCGAAGAGTTTCCAGGGGTCAACCTTGAGAGACTGTGGCTCGGTGCCTTCTACAAAGAATTCGGTATAGCGCTGATCCGCGGGAGTCTGATCAGTCGCGAGCTCTCCCGTGGTGCGGTCGACGTCACCCATGATGACGCCGAGCGGCGGCAGCCACTGGTCAGTCGCGTGAGACGCCGCGAGCTGCGGTTGGGACGCGTAGTACTTGGCAACCATCTTTCCCCACACCGGCGCCGCAAGCGATCCGCCCGCAGCGCCCTTCGCAATCGACACCGGCTTGTCGAAGCCGAGCCAGACGCCCGCGACGAGATCGGGAGTAAGACCGATGAACCAGGCGTCCGAGTTGTCGTTGGTGGTTCCGGTTTTTCCAGCCACTGGAATCGACGCGGGCAGATATCGTCTGATGCTCGATGCGGTTCCCCGCTCGACGACATCGCGCATCATGTCGCGCACCACGTAGGTGACGCGCGGGTCGAGCGCGGGCGCAAGAGCCTGTATCTCGCGCGAGAGGACGACTCTCCTGTTCCTGTCCTCAATACGGTATATGAACCGCGGCTCCATCGGAGTCCCCAGATTCGCGAAAGTCGTGTAAGCCGCGACGAGATCGAGCGGCTGGACGACTGATGCACCGATGGCGCTGGACGGGTACGGCGCAATTTTGGATGTGATGCCCATGCGGTGCGCGAGATTCGAGATTGAATCCATTCCAAGCCGCATTCCGAGCTCCACGGCAATGACATTCAACGACTTCGCGAGCGCTTCGCGCAGAGTTACGGGCCCGCTGAATTCGCCTTCGGCGTTTTCCGGCCGATACACGGTTCCGTTCGGCAATGGAATCGAGAGCGCCGAGTCTACGAAGATGGTGTTGGCGGTGAGGCTGTCCGCGATCGCGGCCGCGTAGACGATCGGCTTGAAGGACGAGCCCGGCTGTCGCATGCCGTCGACCGCGCGATCGAACTGCGAGTCGCGGTAGTCGCGGCCGCCGACGAGCGCCCGGACGTCTCCAGACGCGGGGTCGATTGCGACCACCATGCCCTGGAGGTAGTCGGTCGTGCGCGCGGGCGCACTTCGCGATCCGGAAGAGTATTTCGGGTGAGCCCAACCGGGTTGTGATTCGGCGTTGGCGGCTTCCTCGAGCAACGACGCGGTAGCCGCGTTCTGAAGAATCGGATCGAGGCCGGTATAAATCCGGTAGCCGCCCTGCGTGACAGGAATGCCCGCGCGCTGTGCCTGGATGCGGACGACGTCGACGAACCAGGGTGAGTACGCGGAGTACCCGCCGTTAGTCGTCGTCGCGAGGGGCGCGGCCCGCGCGCGCTCTGCCTGCGCCGGCGTGATGTAGCCCTGATCGGCCATCAGAGCGAGCACTGTGTTCCGGCGCTGACGGACGCGGTCGGGATATTTCAGCGGATCGTAGAGTGCGGGACCTTTGGGCATGGCGGCAAGAGCAGCGGCTTCCGGGAGCGAAAGCTTCGAGGCGCTCTTGCCGAAATAGTGCTGGGCCGCCGCTTCGACGCCAAACCACCCATGGCCGAAGGAAATCTGATTGAGATAGCCCTCGAGTATCTGGTCCTTGGTGTAGTGTCTTTCCATCTCGCGAGCTGCCGACTGCTCCGCAAGCTTTCTCCCGATGCTCTTGTCGGTTCGATCGATCAGATCGGGGTGCATGTTGCCGACGAGCTGTTGGGTGATCGTGCTGGCTCCGCGGCGCTCGCCGAAGATGTTGTCCTTGAGCGCGCCCGCAATGCCGACAACGTCGACGCCGTCGTGCTGATAGAACCGATGGTCTTCGACCGCAACAAATGCCTGCGGCAGATACTTGGGCATCGACTTGATCGAGAGATTGGTTCGGATCTCCTTTCCGATCTCGCCGATTATCGATCCGTCGCGCGCCAGAACGAGTGACGACTGCGGCATCGGGACGATCGTCCAGGCCTCGGTGTCCGCGGTGCTGGACTGTTGCGCGCCCACGTAAGCGGGCGCCAGAAGAAGCAATCCCGTCGCCAGCGCACGGAGCGGTTGATTGTACCCAGGCGTCATGGCAACTTCAGAGGGATGGATCGCTCTATTCATCTAGTCATCGTTCAGTTGAAGCCGCGTAAGGGCGACTATTCTGCCAATCTCGAGCGGCTCGCCGGGATCTTCTCACAGATAGACGCTCTCGAACCGCGGCCGGATGTCGCCGTCTTCGCAGAGACCGCGCTTACAGGATATTTCGTCGAAGGCGGCGTGCGCGATGTCGCGATGACGGCTGGTGCCTTCGCGCGCGACCTTCAGGCGCAGTACGCCTCGGCAGTTACTACACCTCGACCACTCGATTTGTGCATTGGGTTCTACGAGGAGTGGAACAACGCTTTCTATAATAGCGCGGTCTATGTGACTTTGGGCGGCGGATCCGAGGAGCCGGTGATCAGACACGTTCATCGCAAGCTCTTCCTTCCCACCTATGGAATGTTCGACGAGGAGAGATTCGTCGATCGCGGCTTCGAGGTTCGCGCGTTCGATACGCCATCGGGCCGAGCGGCAATGCTGATCTGCGAAGACGCCTGGCATAGCCTCACTGGTACCGTTGCTGCGCTCGACGGCGCGACAACGCTTTACGTTGTCGCTGCCTCGCCGGCCCGCGGAATCTGGCCGCGCGAGGACGAAGGGTCCGTTCCAGCCAATCTCAAACGATGGGAACGTCTCGCGCGCGACATTGCGGAAGAACACGGAGTATTCGTCGCACTCGTGAATCTCGTCGGTACGGAAGGCGGCAAGACCTTTTCCGGCGGATCGATCGTGTGCGGGCCGTATGGAGACGTCCGCGCGAGGGCGCCACTCTGGGACGAGACTATCATGACCATCTCGCTCGACCCCGAGGATCTCACCCGCGCCCGCTCGGACGTCCCGCTTCTCACCGACCTGCAGACGATGATGCCGCACCTGATGCGCACGGTCGATCGCATTCAGGCCGGTGAGAGATTGGTGCTCGACTATGACGATGCTCCCGCTGAGGCCGGACCCCTCGCCCCGCCTCAGCGTACAGGGAAAAAGCCGAAAGACGGAAAGGCACCCGCGGCGAGGTTGAATGGTAGCGAGCCGATTCGCGTCTTGCGCACGCCGCAATCTCCGGGCGGACCGCCTCCCCTCGAGATCGATCCCGAGCTGGCGTCAGGGTGGCTTGTCTCGTTTCTGCGCGAGGAGTTCGAACGGCGCGGATTCAAGAAAGCCGTTGTGGGACTTTCCGGCGGCGTGGATTCAGCCGTAACGGCCTTTCTTGCGGCGGAAGCAATTGGAAAGGAGAACGTGGTGGCCATACGCATGCCGTACCGCACATCGAACCCCGAATCTCTCGCTCATGCGCAGCTTGTAATCGATGAGATCGGAATCGAAGGGCGGACGATCGACATCTCGCCTGCCGTTGATGGCTACCTCACCAGTGAGCCGGATGCGGATCCGGCGCGGCGCGGCAACGTGATGGCGCGAGAGCGGATGATCGTTTTGTTCGATCAATCAGCGAAGTACAAGGCGCTCCCCGTCGGCACCGGCAACAAGACGGAGAGGCTGCTCGGCTATTTCACCTGGCACGCCGACGATTCACCGCCTATCAACCCGCTTGGCGACCTGTACAAAACGCAGGTCTGGCAGCTGGCGAAATACCTGGGCGTGCCATCGGTGATCGTCGAGAAACCGGCGTCTGCCGACTTGATCGAGGGACAGACCGACGAGGGGGATTTCGGGATCAGCTACGCCGAAGCGGACAAGATCCTGAATTGGCTTGTGAGCGGATACAACCCGGCATCGCTCGCGGCTCGCGGGTTCGACCCCGCCAAAGTGGAGCTCGTTCGGAAGCGGCTGGCGGGAACGCACTGGAAAAGAAAGCTTCCAACGGTCGCGCTAGTGAGCGCGAGCGGAATCGGTGAATCCTACCTGAGGCCGGTGGACTACTGACCACCGGCCAGTGACGCGAGAAAAAGCCAGGAACTAAGGGGTAATCTGGGGTTCTCCCTGAGCCCTGCAGAAGCCGCCGCTGAACGCGACCGTTGGCGGCATTCTGAATTCGCACGTCGAGACGATCTTGTAGTTCGCGTTGTACTGACGCTCAGCGTCTGCTACAGCGGCAAGCCTCGTGAAGAGCGCCGCAGAATCGGTGGTCTTCGAGCAATACACCAGATAGTAGCGCGGACCACCGCAGCCGCGCGATCCAACGGGAGCTGTCCGACATTCTCCGGAATTCGCGCACCCGGATGTGTCGGCTACCGCCTTGGCCTCATTCTCGAGCGCTACTATCTGCGCCCAGTCGGCCTTCTGATCGCCGGTTATGGTGAACTTGCCGGGACCAGAGCCCGGATCGGATGGCGCGCCGGACGTCCCCTGTGAGCATGCGATGAGTGCCGCTGCCACTCCGATCAGACGAATTGCTCGAATCAACATACCGGCCTCTTTGTGACGGGGACTTCACAGCCGGCAGGAATTCGGCCACTGGAAGCGGACCACGGTGCGTATGCCCTTCGGCGCGCTATCTGCTATTTTTGGAAGTCGAGATCGACCCCGCCTGCCGGAGAATATGGCTACCAGAACCCTTCCCGATCGCAAATCGTCCGCAGGATCGGCCAGTGCACGGCTCACATCCGAGCAGCTCGTTGGCGCCTATCGAAACATGCTGCTGTCCCGTCGCATCGACGACAAGGAAGTGCAGCTCAAGCGGCAGAATAAAATCTTCTTCCAGATCTCGGGAGCAGGCCACGAAGCGGTCCTGACCGCGGCTGGGATGATCCTAAAGCCCGCCTACGACTGGTTTTACACCTACTATCGGGACCGCGCTCTCTGCCTCGAGCTCGGCGTCACGCCTGCTGAGATGCTCTACGAGGCGACCGGCGCCGCGATCGATCCAGCATCCGGCGGCCGCCAAATGCCGAGTCACTGGGGCCATAAAGCCTACAACATCGTCTCGGCGTCGTCCCCGACCGGGACCCAGTTCCTCCAGGGAGTCGGCAGCGCTGAGGCGTCGTATCGGGCGAAGCTGCTCAACATCTCGGAAGGGTTTCAGAACGACGAGGTCGTGCTCATCTGCACCGGCGAGGGGACTACCAGCGAAGGGGAATTCTGGGAGTCCCTGAACACCGCCGCAAACCTGAAGCTTCCTGTCGTCTATCTGGTCGAAGACAACGGTTACGCCATTTCGGTTCCGGTCGAGGTCAATACAGCCGGTGGAAGCATCTCGAAGCTCGTTCGCTCGTTTCCCAATTTCCTCATCGAGGAAGTTGACGGCTGCGATTTCCTGGCGAGCTACGATGTGATGGAGCGCGCGGTCGAGTACGCGCGGCAGCGGAAGGGGCCGGCGCTCGTGCACGCGCATGTGATCCGTCCCTACTCGCATTCTCTTTCCGACGATGAGACGTCGTATCGGCCGCCCGCAGAGCGCGAGGCGGACGCGGCGCGCGATCCCGTGACTCAATTTCCGAAATTTCTGGTGTCGGAGGGTCATGCTACCGAGGAGGAGCTGAAGCAGATCCTGGAAGAAGTCGACACCATCGTTATGGCCGCGACCGACGATGCGCTCGCGCAGCCGCAGCCCGGACCCGAGACGATGTACTTCGGCGTTTACTCACCCGACGTCGACCCGACCAGCGAGCAGTTCGACACGGAAGACGATCCGCAGTTCTCGGGCGATCCGACCACGATGGTCGATCTCCTGAACTCGTGCATGAAGGACGAGATGCGGCGTGACCCGAAGATTCTCGTCTTCGGCGAAGACATCGCCGACGTCTCGCGCGAGAAATACATCAGCAAGGTGAAGGGCAAGGGCGGTGTGTTCACGGTGACGCGTGGACTTCAGAAGGAGTTCGGCAGTGGGCGCGTCTACAACTCACCTTTAGCGGAAGCCAACATCGTTGGACGCGCGATCGGCCTGGCGCTGCGCGGTTTCAAGCCCGTGGTCGAGGTGCAGTTCTTCGACTACATATGGCCCGCGTACATGCAGATCCGCGACGAGCTGGCGACGATGCGCTGGCGGTCGAACAACAATTTTGCGGCGCCGGTCGTCGTGAGAACGACCTACGGCGGATACATCCGCGGTGCGATCTATCACTCTCAGACGGGCGCGTCGATCTTCACGCACTGTCCTGGCCTGCGCGTGGTTTGTCCAGCGACGGCGCTGGATGCGAACGGATTGTTGCGCACTGCAATACGGTGCGAGGATCCGGTTCTCTTCCTCGAGCACAAGCACTTGTACCGGCAGACGTACAACAAGTCGGCGTACCCGGGCCCGAACTTCATGATTCCGTTCGGCAAGGCGAAGGTGGTGCGCGAAGGTACGGACGTCACGGTGGTGACGTACGGCGCGACGGTTCAGCGCGCGCTCACGGCCGCGAACGCGGTGGCCGAGGACGGGATTTCAGTTGAAGTGATCGACTTGCGAACACTGAGCCCGTGGGATCGCGAGGCGGTGTTCAGCTCGGTGAAGAAAACGTCGCGGGTGATCGTCGGGTACGAGGATTCGCTATCGTGGGGCTACGGGGCCGAAATAGCCGCGGCGATCGCGGACGAGTGCTTCGCGTGGCTGGACGCGCCGGTGAAGCGGGTAGCGTCGGCGGACACGTTCGTTGGGTACGCGCCGAGGCTGGAGGATGCGATA
>DASXYR010000303.1:0-4383 GCA_036502385.1 Gemmatimonadaceae bacterium | reverse complement strand
TAATCAGGTTGAACTGTCCACTTCCTCCACATCGTCCACCGCCTCCCGCCTCCCGCCTCCCGCCTCCCGCCTCCCGCTTCCCGCTTCCCGTTTCCCGCTTGCATTGAGCCCTAAGAGAACCTATCTTACGCCCTCACAATGCGATAAGCGGGAGATCCGGGCGGATCACCCCACCCTTTGGCCCTCGATGGTGAGGCGTGCTGCAGGAGTCCTTGCCACGAATGACGCCTCGATGGGGCGTCGTCTCGTCGCGCGGACTCCGAAAATGGGGTCCGCTTTTTTGTTTCCTTTCTTCAAAGGTTGCTCGTATTCAGGACACCACCAAACGCGTACGCGTCAACAAACAGATCCGCATCAGTCCGATCAGAGTCATCGCAGCCGATGGAGCTCAGCTCGGCATCATGGACGTGGAAACCGCACTCGCGGCCGCGATAGAGCAGGGATTGGATCTGGTTGAAGTCGCACCAATGGCGAGGCCGCCCGTGGCCCGCATCATGGACTACGGGAAATTCAAGTTCGAGCAGGCCAAGATGGCGCGCCAGGCGAAGAAAAAGCAGCACGTGATCCATCTCAAGGAAGTGAAGTACCGCCCCGGGATCGAAGAGCACGACTTCATGACCAAGACCCGCCACGCGCGGGAGTTTCTGAACGACGGGAACAAGGTGAAAGTGACGCTGATGTTCCGCGGCCGGCAGATCGCCCACCCGGAGCTCGGACGTCAGGTTGTAAATCGGGTTGCGCAGGAGCTCGCCGATGTGGCAAAGATCGAAAGCGATCCGAAGTTCGAAGGAAAGTTCATGACGATGATCCTCGCGCCCAAGTAGCGTCGAGACTTACATAGAAAAGGAACAGCAATGCCGAAGATGAAGACCCACAAGGGCGCGAAGAAGCGCTTCAAGATCACCGGATCGGGAAAGGTGAAGCGGATGCGAGCGTTCAAGAGCCACATCCTCACCAAGAAGTCCTCCAAGCGGAAGCGTCACCTCCGCCAGAGCGCGATCATTCAAACCAATGGCGAGGCGAAGAACATCAAGCGCCTCCTGCAGGCTTAGGGGAACCGATAAATGCCACGCGTTAGATCGAACGTCGCGCGCCTCAAGCGCAAGAAGCAGATCATGAAGGCTGGCCGCGGTGCGTTTGGCGCCCGGAGCAAGCTGTGGAAGGCAACAAAGGAAAACGTCGAGCGCGGATGGAAGTACGCGTACCGCGATCGCAAGAACAAGAAGCGCGATTTCCGAAAGCTGTGGATCATCCGCATCAACGCGGGCGCCCATCTGCACGGAATGTCGTACTCCGTGTTCATGCACGGATTGAAGAAGGCGGGAATCGAGATCGATCGGAAAGTCCTTTCCGACATCGCCATCAACGACACCGCAGCGTTTACCGCTCTCGCCGAAAAGGCGAAGTCAGCTCTAGACGCCGCGTAACGCTCCCCTGGTGCAGCAAAAGGACTCCGCCGGCGCTCACGAAAGATCAGCGCGGTGGAGTCCTTTGCCGTTCGGCCCACAACTTCGGTAAACCGTGACGCTTTCCGAATTCCAGCAGCTTGTCACCACTCTCGCCGATGAAGGCGAAAAACTGATCGACTCGGCCACCAACGCCTCGTCGCTCGAAGACGCGCGCACCTCACTCCTTGGCAGAAAATCGGGAAGGCTGCCAGACCTCTTCAAGCAGCTGCCGTCTCTGGCGCCGGGTGAGTTGCGTGAGGCGGGATCGCTCATCAACGCCGTCAAGGCAAAGCTCGAGAATCGCCTTGAGGATCGCCGGCGACAGCTCGAGGCAGCCAGCGTCTCGAAGCGGAATATCGATTTCACGATGCCGTCGCGGCGTCAGTGGCGTGGTGCCAAGCATCCCGTCACCCTCGTCATCGAGGAGATCGAGGCCATCTTCCGTGAGCTCGGATTCACGATCGCGCTCGGGCCGGAAGCGGAGACGGAGTGGTACAACTTCACCGCCCTCAACTTCCCCCCCGATCATCCAGCGCTCGACATGCACGACACGCTCTATCTCGGCGACAATGTGATGTTGAGGACGCATACGTCGCCGGTGCAGATCCGGACGATGCAGAAGAACAAGCCGCCAATAAGGATCCTCAGCCCCGGCAACGCCTACCGGCGTGATTTCTTCGACGCGTCGCACGCGCCGATGTTCGCGCAAATCGAAGGTCTGGCCATCGACGAAGGCGTGAGCTTCGTAGACCTCAAGGCGACGCTCGTGAGATTCGCCAACGAGTTCTTCGGCGCGACGAAGACCCGCTTCCGCCCCAGCTTCTTCCCGTTCACCGAGCCTTCGGCAGAAATGGATGTCGAGTGCCAGCTCTGTCACGGCAGCGGCTGCCCAAGCTGCAAGGGCACCGGGTGGATGGAAATCCTCGGCTCCGGGATGGTGCATCCATCGGTCATCAATGCGGCCGGTCTCGACGCCGAGAAGTACAGCGGCTGGGCCTTCGGCATGGGACCCGCGCGCATTGCAATGCTGCGTTACGACATACCCGATATCCGCATCCTCTACGATTCGGATGTGAGATTCCTGTACCAGATCGCTCGATGATCAGACTCTCTGGGCGCGGACGGGCGTCATGAACGCCTCGTACGAATGGCTGCGAGCGCTCGTTCCCTTCAGCCTTACGCCGGCCGAGCTGCGTGATCTACTGACGTCGCGTTGCGCGACGGTCGATGACGTCATATCCCTGCGCGACGATCTCGGCGACATCATCATCGGGCGCGTAGCAGAGGCCGCGCGTCATCCGAATTCCGATCATCTGTGGGTCACGAAAGTGGATGTCGGGACGGGCACCCTGGTCGATGTCGTGTGCGGCGCGGCAAACGTGACCGTCGACACGCTTTATCCTTTCGCCCCCGTTGGAGCAACGCTCCCGGGAGGAATGAAGATCGAGCAGCGAAAGATTCGCGGTGAGACCTCTGAGGGCATGCTGTGCTCGGCGCGCGAGCTCGGGCTTGGGCAGGACCATGAGGGCATCATGGCGCTTTCGATCGACGCCGCGCCGGGAACGAAATTCCTCGACGCGATGCCGATCGGCGACACACAGCTCGTCGTGGATGTGCTTCCCAACCGGCCCGATCTGCTCTCGCACGAAGGACTCGCCCGCGAGATAGCCGCGGCGACGGGTGGAACGGTCAACCGGCCCGAGATCACAGAAGACAAGCCCTTCGTCATCCGCACGCACACGGTCAAGGCGACATCTGGCAAGGTTGGCGACGTTACCGTGAGGCTCGAGGATACCGACGGCTGCGTTCGGTACGCGGGTGCGGTGATTGGCGGATTGAAAGTTGGGCCGAGCCCCGACTGGCTGGTTCGTCGACTGGAAGCCGTTGGCGCGCGTCCGATCAACAACGTCGTCGATGTCACCAACTACATGCTGCTCGGATTCGGCCAGCCGATGCACGCATTCGATCTGGAGAAAATCGCGCGCTCGACCGTCGTCGTGCGGAAGACGCGCGGCGAAGAGCTGATCAAGACCCTCGATGGCGTCGATCGCACTCTCGCACCCGGAACGGTAGTGATTGGTGACGCCGAAAAGGCCCAGGCCATTGCCGGCGTCATCGGCGGAAGCGGCAGCGAAGTATCTGAAGAGACGACGGAAATCTTTCTCGAGGTCGCCGCGTTCAACCCCGTGCGGATCCGCGCGACGAGGCGCGCTCTCGGCATCTCGACCGACGCGAGCTATCGCTTCGAGCGCGGCGTCGACGTCGACGCGATCCCCGGATTGGTTGACTACGCGGTGCGCCTGATTCTCTCGCTGGCCGGGGGGATTCCGCGCGGCAATCCGATCGATCTGTATCCGCTTCCCAAGCGTCCGCTGCCAATCTCGCTTCGGCTGCCGCGCGTTGCGCGAATACTCGGCGAGCCGATCGACTCGGGCGAGGTCGAGCGCAACCTCAGATCAGTCGGGTTCAGGATCGCGCCAGAGGCGAAGGATGTGCTCAAGGTCTCGCCGCCAAGCTGGCGTCACGACGTGAAAAGCGACGTCGATCTCGCTGAGGAGATCGCGCGGCTGCGTGGGTACGACACTTTCTCGTCCGAGCTCCGTCCGTTTCGCGCGAGCGCGGTTCCCGATTCGCCGCTCGTTGCCGTCATCAGGCGCGTCGAGGATGAGCTCGTCGGACTTGGAATTCTCGAAGTGCGACCGATGCCGTTTGTCGCGGAGGGAAAGGGGGCGACGGTGCGCGTCACGAATCCGCTCGCCGAAGACGAGGCTTTCCTTCGCGGTGATCTTCTGACGACACTCGTTGGTCGCGCCGAACACAACCTCGGGCGAATGCAGGGCAACGTGCGGTTGTTCGAGATCGGCACTGCATTCTTCGCGGGTGAAACGCCGGCAAATCTTCCCGGTCCGAAAAAGGCAGGGGTTCCCCGCGAGGA
>DASXYR010000302.1:0-6777 GCA_036502385.1 Gemmatimonadaceae bacterium | reverse complement strand
GGCTGCGCTGCCTTCAGCGCGCGGGCGTCGGCCTCGCTCACCTGGATATCCAGAGCCCCCTGAACGATCAGCACCGGTACTTTCACCCGCGCGATCTCGGCGGCCGGATCGTACTTCACCCATGTCTGCATGAACTTCCGGTTGATGGGAACGAGCAGCGAGCTAAGGGCGGGGTTCACATCACCGGTCGACTCGCCGCGCAGATACCGCGCGAAGGCCGAGTCCCATTTGACTACGTCTTCAGGCGGAAGTTGTCGGGAGATCTGCTCCCGAAGAACCGGCCCGATCGGTCGTCCCGCGCCCGAGAGCATCACGATTCCAGCTACAGGCGCACCGCGATTGGCTGCCTGCAACACGAGCCCCGCCCCCTCGCTGTGTCCGATGAGTATCACCTTCGAGAATCGGCGGTCGGCGACGAGCTTTCGTGTGCCAGCGATCGCGTCAGCCACGAAGTCATCGATCGACGTGGTCGCGATATCTACATTCCTGAGATTGTCGCCGACGACCCGCTTATCGTAGCGGACCGATGCGATTCCCGCGTCCGCCAATTGCCAGGCGAGTATGGCGTAGAGGTTGGAATTGTTCTGTGCGCGCAGGGGACCAGCGGAGTTCCCATTCCGGTCGGTGGGACCGGACCCGGCAACGATCAGCGCTACCGGAATCTGGGTGCTGTAGTTCGCGGGGAGTGTCAGCGTACCCGGCAAGGTGAACGTCCCGCTCTGAAACTCGAATGGCAGCTCGAGAACCGAGTGAGGCGCGATGGTGTCGATCCGCGCCGGGGCGGAAGACTGCGCTTCCGCCTGAGGGCCGATCGCCATCAGACCGAGTAACGAAAGCGCGAGTGCATTGAACGAATGCATGGTGGTGGAGTGAGTGATTAGTGCGTGACGGGGGCGGACGTTTGCTCGCGTTTCCACGCGATGTAAGAATAAAGCACGGCGCCGAGAGAGCAGGCGGTCAGAGCCGGCCGGCGGCCTCGGTGGCGAAGTAGGTGACGATAAAATCAGCGCCAGCGCGGCGGATGCCGAGGAGCGACTCCATCATCACGCGCTCTTTATCGATCCAACCGCGTTCGGCGGCGGCGCAGATCATCGCGAACTCGCCGCTCACCTGATAGGCTGCCACCGGAAAGCCAGTCTCGGCTTTGACGCGCGCGACAACGTCGAGGTACGGGCCAGCCGGCTTCACCATCACGGCATCGGCTCCTTCCTCAATGTCGGACCGGACCTCGCGCAGCGCCTCCTCGGCGTTGCCTGGGTCCATCTGGTAGCCACGGCGATCGCCCGTCTGCGGCGCCGACTCGGCGGCCTCGCGGAACGGCCCGTAGTAGGCCGACGCGTACTTCGCCGCGTAGCTGAGAATGGAGGTTGCCGAAAAACCCTCGGCATCCAGTGCAGACCTGATCGCTCCAACGCGTCCATCCATCATGTCGCTCGGCGCGACGATGTCCGCTCCGGCCCGCGCGTGGGAGAGAGCCGCGCGCGAAAGCAAGTCGAGGGTCGCGTCGTTGTCGACCTCGCCATCCTTCAGAATTCCGCAGTGACCATGGTTCGTGTACTCGCACATGCAGACGTCGGTGATCACGACCAGATCCGGAATCTCCTTCTTGAGCGCGCGCACGGCCGTCTGCACGGCGCCCTTCTCGTCCCACGCGGCAGACCCCGTCGCGTCTTTGGTCTCGGGGACTCCGAAGAGAATTATCCCGCCAACGCCTGCCTTCGCAGCCGATTCCGCATCGCGCAGCATCTCGTCGACAGATGTTTGATTCACGCCGGGCATCGACCCAACTGATCGGCGCAATTTCTTGCCGTCGCGGACGAACACCGGCAGCACCAGCTGGGCTGGAGCGAGATGCGTTTCGCGCACGAGGTTTCGGAGTGCCGCGGTGCGGCGCAGCCGGCGCGGACGATATTGCGGGAAGCTCGACACGTTTACTCTGGTTGTGGTGCGGGAAGCTTTGAAAGTTGACGGAGCTCGACGAGGAGGCTCGATCCACCCCGCGAGCGAATCTCCGCCGCAAGCGCCTCGCCGGTTGCCTCAGGGGTTTCTTCGCCCATGGGTCGCGATCCGCGCACGATATGGGTCCCGCTCACGTCGGCCAGCATACCATATAATGTAGGGCGCCCATCGATAAGACCTACGAGCGCGCCTATCGGCACCTGACATCCACCGTCCAGCGCGGCGAGAAAGGCGCGCTCGGCGCGGGTCGCAACGGACGTCTTCTCGTCGTTGAGTGGCGACAACAGGGCGGACATCCGAGGATCACCGCTTCTTGCCTGGATCGCGATCGCGCCCTGGCCCGGCGCTGGAAGCCACTCGGGCGGCTCGAAGAACATCGTGATTCGCTGGGAAACCTCGAGACGAATGAGTCCCGCTGCCGCGAGTATGGCTGCGTGAACCTGTCCGCTCTCGACTTTGCCGAGACGAGTCGGAACATTGCCGCGGAGCTCGACGACCTCGAGATCGGGTCGCCTCGCCATCAGCTGCGCGCGCCGGCGCAGGCTCGACGTCCCCACTCTGGAGCCCGCCGGAAGATCGTCGAGACCCTCGGCTCCGGTTGCCCGATTTACCACCAGCGCGTCGCGCGGGTCTTCGCGCTCGAGGAGCGCGACGATCTCGAGACCGTCCGGCAAATCGGTCGGCAGATCCTTCAACGAGTGTACGGCGCAGTCGATCTTGTTTTTCGCCAACGCGACTTCGAGCTCGTGTGTGAAGAGTCCTTTTGCGCCGATCTCACTGAGCGGTTGATCGACCTTCTTGTCGCCGATCGTCTTGAAGGTCACCAGCTCCGACTGAATTCCGCGCGCGAGCAGCGCCTCTTCCACCATGCGCGCCTGCCGGAGCGCGAGCTCCGACGAGCGCGTTCCGATTCGCACTATGCCTGGATCGTTCGCCGTCTTACGCGCCACGAACTACGGCTGCAACGAGACCGTCGATGGTCGATTCCTCGGCCTCTCGCCTGACCTCGATGCCCGCCTCACGCAACGCGTCGGATGTCTTCTCTCCGATTGAAGCCGCTGGAACGCGGAGCGCGAGATCGTCGCCTACTGCGTCGACGTATGCTTTCACGGACGAGGCCGACGTGAACGTAGCGAGATCCACCTTACCCGCTTCGATCGCGCGGGCGAGCTTCTCCGCCCCCTGACCATCGGGTATCGACCTGTACGCTTCGATCACCGTGACTCCCGCGCGCATTTCCTCCAATCCATCGGGGAGGACATCGCGCGCTCCCTGAGCGGTGACATACAGCACTTTGGCACCCGCCATGTCGTCGCGCTCACGAAGCATTTCCAGCAAGCCTTCCGCGACGAAGCGCTTTGGGATCAGGTCCACCGTGATGCCACGCTCGAGCAGCGCGCCGGCCGTCGCCGGACCGACAGCCGCGATTTTCACACGTGCAAGCGCGCGCGAATCACGGCCGGCGCCGAGCAGTTGTTCCCAGAATATCGCGACCGCGTTCTGGCTGGTGAACATCACCCAGTCGTACTGCTGGATGTTTCCGATCGCGGTGAGGAGCGGAGTCGGGTCCAGACGCGCGATTTGCGTCGCCGGCATTTCGATGACGTCCGCGCCCAAGTCGCGAAGCTTATCGCTCAAGGCCGGAGCCTGCTGAGTGGCGCGCGTCACCACGATTCGCTTGCCGAAGAGCGGACGCTGCTCGAACCAGTTCAGCTCGTCCCGCAGAACGACTGACCACCCGATCACCGTGATCACCGGCGCTGTCAGATTCTGTTCTTCGGCTTTCGCCGCGAGGGTCTCGAGAGTCGCCACAACAGTGCGCTGCCGCGGCAGCGTCGCCCACTGGATCGCCGCCGCCGGTATCTCGCCCGGCATTCCGCCCTTGATCAGCGCGTCCGCAATGTTGGGGAGTGTCTTCACTCCCATGTAGAGCACGATGGTGCCCCCTGCTTTGGCGAGCGCCGTCCAATTGGTCTGCGTGTTGGGCTTGGACGGATCTTCGTGGCCCGTCACGAACGTGACCGAAGTTGCGAGTCCGCGATGTGTGACTGGAATTCCTGCGTACTCCGGCGCGGCGATTCCAGCTGTCACTCCAGGCACGACTTCGAAGAGCACCGATGCATCGTTGAGAGCCTGCGCCTCCTCGCTGCCGCGACCGAAGACGAATGGATCGCCACCCTTCAGCCGCACGACGCGTTTGTTCTCGCGCGCGAGCTTGATGAGGAGCGAGTTGATCTCCTCCTGAGTTACGGAATCCTTCGCGCCGCCGCGTTTGCCGACGTAGTACAGCTCCGGACGGCCAGTCTCTCGCGCGCCTTCGGGCAAGAGCGCCATGTTGGCGAGAGCGTCGTAGACAACAGCATCGGCGGAGTCGATCAGCTGCTTGCCGCGAACGGTGAGCAGACCTGGATCGCCCGGGCCCGCGCCGACGAGAAAGACCTTCCCATCAGGCATTCGCAATACCGACCTTCGCTGCCCATTTCGCGTATTCCGCGGGCGATATTTCCGAAGGCTTGATCTCACTCCGCCCGCCCCAAAATACGTTCGTATATAGCACGGGGATGCCCGCCTCCTCGAGGTGCTTATCGATCGCGGTCTTGTGCGCGAGAACTAAATCCTTCTCACTGCCGTGGGCGACGGCCATGATGTTCACGTTTGCGAACTCGGGTCCGCCCTCGCGCCAATACGCGTGCGTGAGGATGTGGTGTCGTCCGACCTCTTGCCCGGTTTCGATCTCCCTCCCGGGCGGAACGCGCCAGTGAAACAGCGCGTTGTATTTCGTCACTCTCTCGCCCGTCGCCGATGGCTTCACGTGCTCGAGAAAGGTCGAGAATCTTCCGATGACCTCGCGCGCGCTCAGGCAGTGTGCGACCTGTACGAATTCCTCGAGAGTAAGTCCCGCTTCTGCCGCGCGGCTGCGCCACGGATCCGGCGTTATCTCATCGACGGCGAACTCGCGCTTCAGCGCTTCAAGTACGCGCCACTCGAGGGGCGAGAGCTCCACGATCTTCGTGTCCATCACTCGCCCCGCAGAGTCACTTCTCGAGCCCGGCTCCATCCCGCGGCGCCGCACGTGGCCAACCCCCAGCGCGAAGAGCCGCTTTGCGGGCATGATGCGGTACGCATCGGCGCCAACCTGCGCGGCGAGAAACTCGCAATGCCGATCCATCGAGAATCCCTGCGGCACCTTGAGCGTGGTCCACAGTCGGTAAACGGATCCGGCGGTTTCGGCATCGGTCGAGCGAATGACCACGTGTCCCGAGAACGGATCGTCCTTGACCATGTAGCTGAACGCCGACTCGAGCTTGTCCGACGGCACTCGCCACGCGACCAGCGCACCGGGCGCAAGGTTGGTAGCCATCAGAGTTTGGCGGATCCGGCGTATTACTCCCGCCTGCAACATCGCGCGCAGGCGCTCGATCACCACGCTCTCCGGCAGCTCGGCGTTGAACGCGATCTGCTTGAAGGGCTCGGTCACGAAGCCAGCGATGCGATCCTCTGACACCGCGAGTATCGCCGCGTTGATGGGGTCAGAGACTTCGGAGGGCGTCGCCGAAGCCGTCGACATATCGACGGCCACTATTTTCCCCTCAGTCGCTTGCGCCGCAAGTAGAGACTGATGCCGTAGAACGCGTAAATGGAGAGCGCCACGGTGTAGGCAACGTGATAGTACGATGAGTTCTCAGGCATGCTGAGCCGAAGCGACAATAGCGGCGTCACGCTCGACCGCGTAACGATAGCGCGATCTCACAAACGCCAAATAGAGAAGCGTGAACGAGGCCAACGAGATGAAGAGAGTGAGAAGCATCTCATTGGGGAGCGACGGCCGGTCAGGCTTTCCGACGATTGGCATGGGGTGCATCGTCGAGAAGAGATATACGCTTAGATGAATGAAGGGGATAAGCAGCGCCCCAAGAATTCCCAACACCGCCGAGTATCGCGCGCGCTGTTCGGGCGAATCGACTGCGCCGCGCAAAATCAGGTAGGAGACGAAGATGAACCAAAGAAACAGCGTCGACACGAGTCGCATATCCCACCATGCCCAGTACGTTCCCCAGATCGGCTTGGCCCAAAGTGGCCCGGTAATCAGCACCACGGTGGTAAAAATCACACCGACCTCGGCTGAGCTTTCGGCAAATCGGTCAAGACGCTGATCTCGCAGCCAGAGGAATGCGGCGCTAGCGATGGCGACGAGACCAAACGCGAGAAAGGCCACCCACGCCGCAGGTACGTGGATGTAAAAGATTTTCTGCGCTGCTCCCTGCTTCGCTTCAAGAGGGGTGAAGAACGCGGCCCGGACTACGGTGCCGACTACCGCCAGACCCGCGACGATATTCAGCCAGGAGATCTTCATGAATTGGTCAGAGTGCGATGACTGCAAAAGCCGACGACGGCGTGTCATCGACTCATCCAATTTAAGCGACTCATTCCTCGAGCGTGAATGGGTACGCCATGGTGCACGCGGCAACGAAGACAATGTCGAACGCCAGAAGAAGCTTCAGCCACGCGCCGGCTTCGGCCACCGGACGACCACTCAGCAATTTCGCGGTGGCCTGCGTCGCGCCGATTACTATCGGGACGAAAAACGGGAGCGCCAGCATCGGAAGAAGCAGCTCGGCAAGGCGCGTGTTCACCGCCATCGCACTGAACAACGTACCCACCGCAACGAGTCCGATTGCGGCAAGCAGCGCGATAACGATCAAAGGTACCGCTACGCCGCCGAGCGGAAGATTGTAGAAGATCACCAGCGCGGGAATGGTGATCATCTGCACGGCGGCGACGAACGCGAGATTTGCCATCGCCTTGCCGAGGAAGATG
>DASXYR010000301.1:0-3623 GCA_036502385.1 Gemmatimonadaceae bacterium | reverse complement strand
CGTGGATGTTGAAGCCAAGCTTCAGGGCGATAGTGACGAAGCTCCGGCAGACGTATGGGGTTCCGCCAAAACCGCCTGCCGATCCCTGGGAAATAATTGCGAGGGAAGCCGCGAGCTATCTCGTCGATGACAGGCGAGTGGCAGAAATCCAGAACGGCGATTACTTCGCTTCGGTGGTAATACGCAAAGTGGCCGAGACCGGTTCGGTAGGTTCGTCGTCCTTGGGGTAATGCAAAATGTGAAACTGGGTCCCATCGTGTCGGCATTGTTCTTCTCGATCGGATGCACCGCGGAAAGCTCGCGGACCCCCGTGCCGGTCCCGCCGCCCACAGTGGTCGCTGCGACTCCCGTCGATTCGCCGGCACTTGCTTCGCCTGCTGTCATCTCTACAATTGCCGTCTGCGCTCCGCTCGCGAAACCAGTCGCCCCTGTCCCACCAGTTTCGGATGACCATCCACAGGTCGATGCGTTTGTCTACCTGGACTCTGTCGAGAGGAAGGCGCTCACGACAGCCGAAGGCAAAGCGTCCCGCGTTGGCTCAGAGCTGCGTATTCGACTCTTGAATGGGGAAACTCGCACGTTCAGGGACGACACCGTTTCGACGTGGGTCCTCCCTCGGTACGCGGGATACCTCAAAGCGATCCACGCCCACATCGTCCATTCCTACCCAATGGAGGGAGACGGCTATCATTTGATAGTCGACGACTCGACGGGCGACTCGACCAAAGTATGGGGTATGCCCGTTCCGTCACCGGACGGAGCGCGATTCGCGCTGACCTCGATGGCCGGTGAGGATTGGTCGAGCGCGGGCTTGATTGAAGTCTGGCGAATGGTTGGCAGAAAACCCGAGAAAGAGTACTCGCTCAATACCGAAAATGAACCGTGGGAGGCGTCGGACGCGGTGTGGCGTGATTCAACCACCGTAGACTTCATGAAGAATTCGCACAGCTCCCCCGGCGATCCGTACATCGAGACACCGGCGTGCCTCGGCAGGACCGGAACTACGTGGGTGATGTCCGGGACTCGGCCCTGATGCGCTCTTGCGAAGTTCAGCGTAAGCGATAGGCGTTGCCCCTGCGGCGGGCGGCCCTCGTGCCATCGCCCGTTTTGGGTGTAAGATTTACCCCATGAAACCCAAAGAACTCACCATCCGCGGGCTGATTCTCGGCGCCCTCATCACGACGGTTTTCACGGCGGCCAACGTCTATCTCGGACTCAAGGTCGGCCTCACCTTCGCCTCGTCGATCCCGGCGGCGGTGATCTCGATGGCGCTCCTGAGCGCGGTCAAGGACTCGACGATCCTCGAGAACAACATCGTCCAGACCGTCGCCTCCGCCGCCGGCACGCTCTCGGCGATCATCTTCGTGCTGCCGGGACTCGTGATCGTCGGATGGTGGACGGGGTTTCCATTCTGGGAAACGTTTCTCATCTGCGTGAGCGGTGGCGTGCTAGGCGTTGTCTTCACGATTCCGCTGCGACGGGCGCTGGTGACGAATTCGGACCTGCCCTACCCCGAAGGAGTCGCGGCTGCCGAAGTGCTGAAGGTTGGGTCGGGGACGCGCGGTGAGACGAAGGACGACACGGGCGAAGCGCGCGAAGGGCTCGTCGCCGTCGTCCTCGGCTCCGTCGCCTCTGCCGGACTGGCGATCATTACCGCGACGCAGATCGCCGCCGCCGAGCTGTCGGGGTTCTTCGCGTTGGGCGCGCGGGCGTCGACCGGATATGACATCGCGTGGTCGCTCGCGCTCTTGGGCGCGGGCCATCTCGTTGGATTGTCAGTGGGAATGGCGATGCTCGTTGGCCAGGTAATCTCGTGGGTGATCGCGGTTCCGTGGCTGACGTCGATACAGCCCGCGACGGTCGGCCAGACGCTCGCCGTCCACACGATGGCGATCTGGCGGACGCAGGTTCGATTCATCGGCGCGGGCACGATCGCCGTCGCCGCGATCTACACGCTGATCACGCTCGCGAAGCCGGTGGTCGGTGGACTCGTGAGCACACTTATCGCGTCGCGCGCCGCAGCGACCGCTGATGATCGCGACCGCGACATCCCGCCGTCCTGGATTTACGTCCTGACGGCCGTGTGTCTCTTGATTGCTGCATGGCTGGCGTTCACGTTCGCCAAATCGACGGTGCTGGCGCCGAGTGCGCTCAAGATGACGCTGATCGCAGTGCCATTCGTGCTGATAATTGGATTCGTGATCGCGGGCGTGTGCGGATACATGGCCGGTCTCATCGGCGCATCGAACAGCCCGATCTCCGGCGTCGGCATTCTGTCGATCGTAATCGCCGCGTCGGTGATCACGCTGGCGGTGGCGCCATCGGCGGAGACGCGTCAGGCGCTGGTGGCGTTTGCGCTGTTCGTGACGGCGATCGTGTTCGCGTGCGCGACGATCTCGAACGACAATCTTCAGGATCTAAAAACGGGGCAGCTCGTGGGCGCGTCACCGATGCGGCAGCAGATCGCGCTGATTGTCGGAGTCGCGGCGGGCGCGGCGGTGATTCCGTTCGTGCTGAATCTGCTCGCGAAGGCGTACGGATTCGCGGGCGCGCCGAATGTGAACGTGGTCGCGGCGAATCCGCTGCCGGCGCCGCAGGCGACGCTGATCTCGGCGCTGGCACAGGGAGTGATTGGAGGAAGTCTCGAGTGGAAGATGCTCGGCATCGGCGCGCTTGTGGGAGTTGGTCTCGTTCTGCTCGACACGCTACTCGGCGCGATGAAAAAGCTCCGCATCCCACCTTTGGCTGTGGGCATTGGTATTTATTTGCCGATGTCGGCGACGTTTGCGGTGATCATCGGGGCCGTTCTCGCACATTGGTATGACGGCCGGACGAAAAAAATGCCGAATCCGGAGCGGGCGCAGAGGCTAGGGACTTTGGTGGCATCAGGGTTGATCGTGGGCGAGAGCATCTGGGGCGTGATCAACGCCGGGTTGATCGTCGGGTTCTCCAAAGACGCTCCGATTGCGCTAGTGCCGGCGACTTTTGCTCTCGCGCCCTGGCTTGGGGTGATCGGGTTTGTTGGGGCGATTGTCTGGTTGTACGGGTGGATGCTGAGGCGGTCGGCAGTAGTTTCGCCCTCGAACACCGCTGGACTATGAGGGCTTATCTCGGCCTGCGCGAATCAGTCAACACCATCTCCAGAAGCGGATCTCTGTTCGCGAAGTAATCCCGCGCCGAGGGATTGTATCGGATGCTTGGCGCGATCCACTCTCTCGTATCGCCCGGAATGGTCTCGTGATACCGGTCGGATATACTCCCGATCGCACCGCTCCACGGCAACTGCACCATGCTCTCCTCGCCCACGAAATTCGGTCGCGAGCTGCTCGGCTCCCCCGCAAACCTGGCGTTCGTCTCGCGATTCATCCTCGCGAGGAAGACCTGCGCTGCCGAGAAAGTGTTGCGACCCATCAGCACGTAGATCCTCGCGTCGGGGCGGGTCGATTCATAGTCGTGGAGCGCCGTCACCAGCGGCGTCAACAGGCCGAGATTGCCGCCGTTGTTGTGGCGCACGTCGATGATCAGCGTTCTCGGACGTTTTGTGGCGACAGCTGCGCCGAGTCGACCGGCGAATGCCGCGAGCGTTTCGTCCGGCGCGTCCTGCACCTGGTTGAACTGTACGT
>DASXYR010000300.1:0-5213 GCA_036502385.1 Gemmatimonadaceae bacterium | reverse complement strand
CGGGAGATCGAACAGCTCCGAGAATCTCATCCCGCAACGGGTGCTGACGCGGGCGTTCCCGCGCACTTTTCGCCTGGCGCTTCTCGAGAAGGACATCGGCATCGCAGCGGTGCTCGCTGAAGATCTGGGCATCCTCACGCCACTGATCTCACTCACAGCCGAAAGATTTCATGAGGCGCGAGAGAAGCTCGGCGAGGAAGCCGATCATGTCGAAGCTGTCAAGATGGTCGAAGCCGAGAACGGCCTCGAGATCAAGTAGCGCGTCGATCCACCTCGGCGATTCGCTCGGCCGCAAGGCGAGGATCGATGACCGGCGCGACGTCTTCGTCAGATGCCAACAGAGTTGCATTGGCGCGCGCAATCACGCGATCGCCCGACGGCACCAGCTGACCGAACTCAATCTCCGCCCGCCGGCAGAAGCGCTCCTGGCGCGCGCGGTCCTCCATCTCAAGCGGAAATCCCAATCGGTGCAGACGGGCGTGCATCGCTTCATGGAGGATGGTCGCCGCCACTTCCGCATCGGAGAAGCCTGGATTGACGGTGAATGTGAGCTCCACCAGACACGCATGCTGCTGATGGAAGTATGCGCCGCGGCAGGCGAACCTCTCGACCACGATGTACGCGAAATCCCGCTCGAGATGCCGAAAGTGGTGCGGTACGTACTGCTCGATCAAGCCCAGCGTGCGATCGAGTCGGGCGAGCACATCGCTGGTGTCGATGTCCGGACGCGTGTTGTTGACGAGCACCGGAATTCCGCGCACGGAATGCTCCGTGATCCGAGGCGAGGATTGACGCACCTGAAAGAGTTTGAGCAGCTCCGACAGCATGCCTGCAATGTATATGTGCCGCCCGCCTTCAATTAAGGCCGCTTTCGCACCATATTTGTGAACCGATGACCACGAAAACAACGACAGTCCTCGACTCCAGGGCCGTCGAGCGCACCTTGAAGCGAATGTCGGTCGAGATAGTCGAGCTCAATCGCGGAACGGACAACCTGATCCTTGTCGGAATCCAGCGCCGAGGAGTGCAGCTTGCCGACCAGCTGGTGCGAATGATCGATGCCGGCGAAGGCGTCCTCGTTCCCCAAGGCTCCCTCGACATCACTCTGTATCGGGACGACCTCCAGACTGTCGGCCCACGCCCGGTTGTGGGCCCTACTTATCTCCCGTGGGATATCGACGGCAAGCACATCGTGATCGTCGACGATGTGCTTTACACGGGACGCACGGTTCGCGCGGCGCTCGACGAGCTCGCTGATTTCGGGCGACCGGCAAAGATCTCTCTGGCAGTCCTCATCGATCGCGGTGGGCGCGAGCTTCCGATCCACGCCGACGTCGTGGGTAAGGAGATCCCGGCCGGACCCGATGAGCGCGTCGACGTCTTCGTCAATGAGCTGGACGAGCGGAGCGAAGTCGTGATTGCCCCCAAGTCGGCTGCGTGACGGGAGCGCTCGGCAAAGATCTTCTTGGCCTCGAGTCGCTGACGGGCGACCAGATTCGACTCATTCTCGACACCGCCGAGCCGTTCAAGGAGATCAGCGAGCGCGCGATCAAGAAGGTGCCTGCGCTACGCGGCTCGACAATCGTCAATCTCTTCTTCGAGAATTCCACACGTACCCGCATTTCGTTCGAGTTCGCGGAGAAGAGGCTCTCGGCGGATACGGTCAACGTCTCGGCCTCGGGATCCAGCGTCTCGAAGGGTGAGACGCTCGTCGACACCGCGCGAAATCTCGAAGCGATGCGGATCGACATGGTGGTGATTCGGCATTCGGCGTCGGGCGCAGCCCAGTTTCTCGCCGACCGCATCGAGTCGAACGTGATCAACGCCGGGGATGGTACGCACGAGCATCCGACGCAGGGACTGCTCGACATCCTCACGCTGCGAGACCGGTTTGGTGACCTCGCGGGACGACGGGTCTGCCTTTGTGGCGACATCCTCCACTCACGCGTGGCGAGATCGAATATCTGGGGGCTGACCAAGCTCGGCGCCGAAGTGGCCGTGTGCGGACCGCGCTCGTTGCTGCCAAACGCGATCGACGAGTTCGGCGTGCGAATCTTCGACCGGATCGAAGAAGCGATCGAGTGGGCCGAGGCGCTGAATGTGCTGAGGCTGCAATTCGAGCGGATGACGGCTGGCTACATTCCCTCGGCGCGCGAGTACAACCGGGTGTTCGGGATCACGCGCGAGAGGCTCGACCGCGCTCAGCGCGAGATTCTCATTCTTCATCCGGGGCCGATGAACCGCGGCGTCGAGATCGATTCCGATGTCGCCGACGGTCCGCACAGCGTGATCCTCGACCAGGTGACGAACGGCGTCGCCGTTCGGATGGCGGTGCTCTATCTCCTCGCCGGAGGGAAACCCGAGCTGGCTGAAGCTGCGAAAGGCGGAAGCGGACGTGGTCGCGACGCTGGAGATCGCGAGTGAGGCCTATCCTCCTTCGCGGCGGGACGGTAGTGGACCCGTCGCAGAAGATGAACGCGCGCGGCGATCTGCTTGTCTCTGACGGTAAGATCAGCGGGGTGGGAGGAAAGATCGACCCACCGGATGGCGCCGACGTGATCGATTGCGAGGGCATGATCGTCTCGCCGGGCTTCATCGACGTGCACTGTCATCTGCGTGAGCCGGGGCGCGAAGACGTCGAAACGGTCGCGACCGGCGCTAGGGCCGCCGCCGCAGGCGGATTCACGGCGGTTTGCGCGATGCCGAATACCGATCCTGTCACGGACAACCAGGCCGCGGTCGGCTTCATCGTTCGCCAGGCACAACGCGCGGGGTCGGCGCGCGTGTATCCGATCGGCGCGATCTCTGTCCGCCAGGAAGGGAAGGTGCTCGCGGAGTTCGGCGAGATGGTCGGCGCAGGCGCGATCGCTGTAAGCGACGACGGCAAGCCGGTCGCGAGCGCACAGCTGATGCGCACTGCGCTGGAATACGCACGCACGTTCAGGATTCCGGTAATCGACCACTGCGAGGAGCCGACCCTCGCGGCGGGCGGGGCAATGAACGAGGGAATCGTCAGCGCGCAGCTCGGCCTCAAGGGTGTGCCGGCGGAGGCGGAGGAGATTATGGTGATTCGCGATATCCTACTGGCGCGATTGACCGGGGGTCACGTTCATCTCGCGCACATGAGCACGCGCGGCTCCGTGGAGTTGATTCGCTGGGGCAAGGATCGCGGAATCAATGTCACGGCAGAGGTATGTCCGCACCATCTCTCGCTCACCGAGGAGAGCGTGCGCGGCTACGACACGAACGCGAAGATGAATCCGCCGCTTCGGACAGCGGACGACGTGGAAGCGCTGCGCGAAGCGGTGAAGGACGGAACGATCGACCTCATCGCGACCGATCACGCTCCGCACCACTACGACGAGAAGGAGCGCGAGTTCGCCGACGCTCCCAACGGAATCGTCGGGCTGGAAACGGCGCTTGCCGTTGTCGTGACGAATCTCGTGGAGACGGGGTATCTCGGTTTCGCCGATCTCGTAGACCGCATGTCGTGCACTCCGGCGCGCATCTTCAATCTGCCGGGAGGATCGCTCAAGCGCGGCTCGGCTGGGGACGTGACCGTCTTCGCCCCGGCGGAGCGCTGGAAGGTGGATCCCTCGCTATTTCTCTCCAAGGGACGGAATAGCCCGTACACGGGAATGACCCTGGCCGGGCGCGCCAATTGTACTATTGTGGCTGGGTCGGTCGTCTTTCGATCGGGAATTCCTGCTCGCGGGCGGGAAAGTATGAATCCAGTCAGGGGATGATGGACGATGGCTGAGAGAGAGCCAGTCTCGCTGGACGCGCTGAATGGGCTGCTCAAGGAGCGCCAGAGATACGAGGAGTGGCTTGCCGCGCTGGAGGAGAAGCGCGCGAATACTCCCGAATCCGTGTATCAGCGAGTCCAGGCCGATTATCAAACGCGCCTGCGCGAGGTCTCGGGCAAGCTGGCGGAGCGTGCCGGCGAGCTGCGCGAGAACATCGACGCGCTGGCGACGAGGCTCGAGGATATCTCCCGTCAGGAAAATCAGCAGCGCGAGGCGCGCCAGGAGGCGGAGCTTCGCGCGGCCGTGGGCGAGTACACCGATAAGCAATGGAAGGAGATCGGTGGCGCGTGGGACAAGGAGCTGGCTCGGCTCGTCAAGGACAAGAGCGCCGTCGACCTGCAGCTCAACGAGCTGAAGAGGATCTTCGCGGCCAGCGTGCAGGAGAAGCAGTCAGAGTCGGCCGCGCAGCCGCGCTCAAATTCGATGGATGGATCGCGGGTGCCGATCTCGCCGGTCGTCCCGCGTCCGGCGATTCCTGAACCTCCGACTCTGAACCCTCCGTCACGGGTTGAGCAGGCTGTTCCGGGTCGGCCACAGAATCAGTCGCCTAATGCGCCGCCTCCCCGGTCGCCCTTCGACGATTTTCCGGTGCTTCGGCCGGGCTCTGGATCGGGGACGAGTACGCCCCCGCAGACCACCACGGCGGTGGCGACTCCGCCTTCAGTTCCGAAGAGCGCGCCGGATCCGAGATCGGAGCAACACAAGACGCTCAAATGCCCGGAGTGCGGGGCGGCGAACTACCCAACCGAGTGGTACTGCGAACGATGCGGTGGGGAACTGGCTACGATGTAGGTCCGGCTTTGTACGGAACTGCAACGAACGGGATGCGAGCCGTCAGAAGCGTAGATATCAGATCTCAGATAACTGCGCTGGGACCGGTTGATGCGGATTCCAAGTAACTGCAACGGACGATTTCTGACAAAAAAAAAGAGGCGCCCTTGGGGCGCCTCTTTGCTTTTGGTTCGTTTCACTTGGCGGCTTTTGCGAGGCGGCTCTTGTGTCTCGCGGCGGCGTTCTTGTGGATCAAGCCCTTGCGCGAAGCCCGGTCGAGGAGCTTGACGGCGGCCAACTTTTCCTCGGCGTTTCCGCCGGAGGAGGCGCGCTTTAGCGCGGTACGAAGGGCGGATCTCTGGGCGCGATTTCGGATCGCGGCCGCGCGCGATTTCCGCATGTTTTTCTTCGCTGAAGCAATATTGGGCACTAACTGATCTCCGGGATTTTTTGGCTGCGATCGTAGCCATCAAATGTGGGTCGGCCGCGGGTCTATGTCAAGTCACGGCAGAGTGTTAGGAGACGCGTCCGGGGGCGTGCCGCGCCGATGTCGGAGTCAAAATCATGCCTCACACCTCGTGGGGTAAAATGCTAACTTCCACACGCGGATCATACACTCAACCCGGAAGAGATTGG
>DASXYR010000299.1:0-2813 GCA_036502385.1 Gemmatimonadaceae bacterium | reverse complement strand
CCCCGCTACCATCACGTTGCCGGAACAGTAGTGGCCCTTCGTGCCGGGCGTGTCGATCATCGGCAGAGCGAGTACGAACTTCACCCAATCTGCTGATGGATAGACGCGTGATTCGTTGCCGGGCGAGCTGCCGTCCCAATCATCGCACGCGAGTCCGGACCGCATTGTCAGGAGATCGCGGATGGTCAGGCGATCCTTACGTGGATCGGCATTGGTGTAACTCGTATACGGTAGATGCCTCGTCACGAGCTCACTCTCGCTCTTCAGCGCACCCTGGTCGATGGCGATGCCGACGAGCGCCGAGATGACGCTCTTGGATGCGGATCGCATCTGATGAACCTTGTCGCGATCGAATCCATAGAAATACTCCTCGACCACGAGCTTTCCACCGCGGTAGACGAGGAGACCATGGACATCGGGATAGCTGCCGTCAGCCACGCGACCGACAATTCGCGCCACGATCGCGCTGTCGAAGCCCGCCTCGGTAAGGTTGCCGACGCGAAGTCCGTCGCCGAGGTGAGGCGGAATTGCGTAAAAGTAGGGGAGGGGATGACCGTTCGTGCCCAACGGTCGCGGCGTTGCGCGTACAGCGGCGGCCGTAGCTGAGTCCACAGCCGATGTGTGGCGCGCAAAGAAAATCCCACGTTCCTCGAATCCCGAAACCACCCCGGCGGCTGTTTTTCGGAACGGGATCGTATCTCCGCCGGCATTCACAAAGCGATCGCCGCTCAGCGGACGAAGCGGATACCTGGCTTCATCTATGACGGCGAACAAGATCGTGTCGGCCGCGATCATTGTCAGAGTGGTATTGTCATGGTAGGCGTAAACACCCTCGTACTGCGCGAGAGCGGAGCGCTGAAGATCAGTCCGCGATGCGGAGTGGGTAGGTCCGGTCGACTGCGCGCCGATCGACGTCGCAAAACCAAGGGCAGCAAGCGGGATGATTCGACAGCCGGTCATCGGTGATAATTTCCGCCTTACGATCTTCGGGGCAAGACGCAGCTATGGCAAAGAAAGACACAGCGGCAATTCTCTCGATCGACGGGCGCGAGATCCGCGTCACCAATCCGGACAAGCCCTACTTTTCGCGCGGCGTCAAGCTCACGAAGCTCGACGTCGTGCAGTACTACCTTGCTGTCGCGAGCGGAGCCGTCGCAGGCATACGCGACAGGCCCAGCATGCTGAAGCGGTTCGTCGATGGCGCGGAGAAGCCGCCCTTTTATCAGAAGCGCGCGCCGGACAATCGTCCGGAGTGGCTGCGGACGGTTACGCTTTCCTTTCCCTCGGGACGAACGGCCGAGGAAGTAGTCGTGGATGACGCCGCAGGGCTGGCGTGGATCGTCAACCTGGGCTGCATCGAGCTGCATCCGCACGCAGTGCGCACGAACGATCTCGACCATCCCGACGAGCTGCGCATCGATCTCGATCCGGGGCCGGGCGTCGGATGGGAGGACGTGCGTCGCGTGGCGATGGAAGTGAAGGCGCTGCTGGAAGAGATGGGCTTGCGCGGCTGGCCGAAGACGAGCGGCTCGCGCGGGATGCACGTGAACGTTCGCATCGAGCAAAAGTGGACGTTTACGGAAGTGCGCCGCGCTGCGCTGGCGTTGTCGCGCGAGATCGAGCGTCGCGCGCCAAAAATCGCGACGTCGAAGTGGTGGAAGGAGGAGCGTCACGGCGTTTTTCTCGACTACAACCAGAACGCAAAGGACCGCACCACCTGCTCGGCCTACTCGATACGGCCGTTGCCCGACGCGCGCGTCTCGGCGCCGCTGCACTGGGAGGAGATTCCGGATTCTGACGCGGCGGATTTTACGGTGCTGACGATGCCGGCGCGATTGAAAGCGATCGGCGATCCAAACGCGCGAATGGATGATGCGCCGGGCTCATTGGAGAAACTATTCGAGCTTGCTGATCGCGATGAAGCCTCAGGTCTCGGCGACGCGCCCTGGCCGCCGCATTTTCGGAAGATGGAAGGTGAAGCCCCACGCGTGGCTCCGTCGCGCGCCAAGGGCGCGAAAACCACGAGTAAAAAGACGACGGCAACAAAGGGGGCGACTGCGAAGACAGCCGAGACCAAGCCTACCGCGAAAAAGACCACCGCCAAGTCACGGACGAAGATGCCACTGATTGTCGTCGCAAACTCGCCGGATAAGGAAGCGGCGCTCGCGGGTCTAGAGAGATGGAAGGCCGCGCACCCGGACGCGGCGTCTCATCTCGCTGTAGACGATATCCTTGTCGATTCGATGCGCGGCCGGTCGTCGACGTGGACGCGCATCCGCGTCAACCTGCGCAACGTGCCTGACAAGATAAGGCCGTCACAGGAAACTCCCGACCCCGACGACGACCCCACGCGCGTGTGGCGCGAGGCGCGCTCAAAAAAGTCCTAAAACGCTAATGGGAGAATCGGGCGGGGCAGTCCAGCTACCCGCTAAGGCGCTCAGCCGTGAACGTGGTATCGCTGGAGGTACACCACGATTCCGAACGCTGCCTGAACCACTCCAATGATCAAGAGCGTGATGTCACCGCGTCCTTTCCAGGAGCGCCAGCCGAGGCCGGCGATGCTAGCGCCCGTCACGATGAGAATCAAAAAGAAGCCGGCGATATGATCCCTGAACGCGACGTAGCTTCCGCCAGCCGACGTCGTCATCAGACTTCCGGTGGTTTCTTGACGGGCGGAGCCTGCCCTTGGTCCGTCCGGAGTCTGTCGGCAAATCGCTGCGCCTCGCCGATGCGCTCGACCTCGAGCGCGACGGCGTCCACCGATTGCTGGAGGTAGTCGAGGCGCGCGTCGGGCAGCTGCTCCGGCGCTGGAG
>DASXYR010000298.1:0-4849 GCA_036502385.1 Gemmatimonadaceae bacterium | reverse complement strand
GAACGCCATCCCGATCGCCCCCGCCGCCTGCAACGGCGCCGGTGCTCCCACCGTCAGGAAATCGTGCACTTTCCGAATCGGCGACGTGAACTCTGCCGGCGCCACCGTATAGCCGAGTCTCCAGCCGGTGCAGCTGAAGGTCTTGGACAATCCGGAAATGGTGACGGTCCGCTCCCGCATTCCCGGCCACGTCGCCAACACGTGATGCCCGCCCGCATATCGGATGTGCTCGTAGATCTCGTCCGTTATCGCAATCACGTCGTACTTCTGACACAGCTCCGCGATCAGCGAGATCTCGTCGCGCGTAAAGACTCTTCCGGTGGGATTGTGCGGCGTATTCACGACAATCGCCCGCGTCTTGTTCGAGAACGCCGCGCGCAGCTTGTCGGGATCGAAGCGCCAATCAGGCGCCTCCAGCGGGACGAACACCGGCTTCGCTCCGGCGAGGATCGCGTCCGGTCCGTAGTTCTCGTAATACGGCTCGAAGATGATCACCTCATCGCCCGGATCGATCAGCGCCAGAAACGTCGACGCCATCGCTTCCGTCGCGCCGCAGCACACCGTGATCTCCCGCTCCGGGTCCACGTCCATCCCGTACCACTTCCGGTACTTCTCGGCGATCGCGAGTCTCAGAGCAGGACTGCCCCACGTGATCGCGTACTGATTGATATCGCCGTGGATCGCCGCGCACGCCGCATCCTTCATCGGCTCCGGCATCGGGAAATCGGGGAAGCCCTGCGCCAGATTTATCGCGCCGTACTCGTTCGCCACCCGCGTCATCTCGCGGATCACCGACTCGGTGAACGTGCTTGCCCGCTTGGCCGTCGCAATGCGAGCCGAGATCTTTTCGCTGGTCGCCATGGTTCCCCCCGAGATCTGTTACTAACGCCCCGGAGCCTTCATCTGCACTTCGATCGCGCCGTTAGTGCCCGCCTTCAATCCAAATCTCGCCCCCGCCTGCGAGACGTCGTAGTAGCGCAGATCGCCGACCTGATACGCGTTGATGTTGCGAAGGGCGTTTATGTCGCCGACGAGCTGTTCATCGACGAAGACCTGCGCGTAGTTACCGCCCCCCACGCTATTCGCGCCCACCTGTCCGCGCGACGCCAGCCAGTTCGGCCGTAAACGCGCTACTGCATCGTAGGCGCTGTTGACGTCGGCATGGGCACTCGCCATCTCCTCGGCCGAGAGAACATTGCCTCTCCTGACCGCGGTGGAACCCTCCGGTCTCGTCGGCGTGGACGCGCAACCGATAACAGCCATCATTCCCACCAGATAGAAAAGCTTGCGTGACACGGGTTACCTCCGGAGTTTAGCGTCAGCTACCAGTCTGGAAATCATACCACTCACCAGCCCAACCATGCGAATCGGAGTCATCTTCGGAATAGTGCTGGCGGTTATTCTCGCCACAGTACTCTGGAAACGGGGCAAGCCGCCGGCCCCGTGATACCGCGTTCCGCTTGCCCCGCTACTTCACCTCGGTCAGAACTTCGATCGCCCCCGACACATTTCCGAACCCGAACCGGGTCGAAGCCTCCGTTCCGTTGTAATAGTGAATCTCGCTGATTCCGTGCGCGTCGAGATTGCGCAGCGACTGCAGATCGCCGTAGAACTGATGATTGAGGTACACCTTCGGATACCCGGTGTCACTTCCGTAGATCGTCGTCTTGCCGTGCGAGTTCAGAAACTGCGGGCGAAGCCTGGTGATCGCGTCGTACGCGTTCGTGGCATTCACTCCTGCGATGTCTTCGCGCGTGATGACGTTCGAGTTGGGCATGCCGCCCGGGAACGTCGACGGCGGGGGGGCGCAGGCCAACAAAGCGCCCGCGAAGAGAACACCAATCGATATGACGCGCATCATCGGCCTCCTAGTTTGGCGAGGGCCGCCCGAATGAGCTCCGCCGCCGCCTTTGAAGGTGCACCAGCATCAAGCGCGGCGCGAACTCCTCGCTCCGCATCTGCGCTGGAATAACCCAGCGAAACCAGTGCCCGCATCGCGTCATCTGCTGCGGCGCTCGCCGGAGCGGCCGACGTCCCGCTCGACTCACCGAGCCCGTCGAGTTTGTCCGCCAGATCCAGGATAAGCCGCTCCGCTTTTTTCCTTCCCACTCTGGGGACGCTCTGCAGCGTCGGGATGTCCTTTTCCCGAATCGCCCGAATAAGCCGCGTGGCCGACAGTGCCGACAACATCCCGATTGCAAGCGAAGGTCCCACGCCATTCGCGGTCAGCAGCTTCTCGAACAGGCGCTTCTCGAAAACGCTCGCGAACCCGAAGAGCTGCCACGAATCTTCCTTCACCACCAGCGACGTGTGCAGCGTCAGGTCTTCCCCCACGCGCGGCAGCGTCTCGTAGACGCCGAGCGGAATCGTCAGCTCGTACCCGACGCCCCCGCTTGTCATCACCTCGAGCGCGTCGATGTCCTTCGCAATGAGCTTCCCGTGTATCAGTGCGATCAATGCTTCAACGTCACTTCGATGACGCCGTTGATTCCAGTGGGATTCTGCATTCCGAACTTCGTGGCGGCTTCGGCGCCCTTGTAAAAGCGGATCTCGAGCACTTCCATCGCTGGAATGTTGCGCAGCGAGTTGACGTCCCCATAGCGTGCGACGCCGACATAGACATCGGCGAGTCCGGAGTCGGTGCCGGAAAGGTCCGTCCCGTGCGAGTGCAGAAAAGCCGGGCGAAGTTTTTCCACCGCCTCGTACGCGGTGGTCGTATTGCTGCCGGCGATCTCGTCCGCGGTGATCAGATTCGCGGCTTTGTGAGGGCCGGACTTGGCGCTGGCACTAGCGCAGCCCAGCGCGGCTGCAAACGCAATGAGATAAATCGCTCTGCTCGACGTGTTCATCCTCCCAGATTCGCTGGCTGTTGCGGTCAATTCTGCCGCCGGTTCTCGATCACCGCCAGCCGCCGCACGGACTCGATCTTCGGCAGGTCGGGGGTGAGCGCCCACGTCAGCGCCGCCGCCACTCCGTCTGCCGCGTCCGTCGGCTGCGGCGCCGACTTCAGCCTCAGCAACCTCGTCACCATGAACTGCACCTGGAGCTTCGTCGCCGCACCCGTGCCCGCCACCGCTTTCTTGATCTCCGACGGCGGATACTCGTGGATTTTCATACCCGCCTGCGACCCGGCCAGCAGAATCACGCCGCGTGCGTGGCCCAGCACCACCGTGGTTCGCACGTTTCGGGCGTAGAAGATGTCTTCGATGGAGAGTACCGTCGGCTTGTGCCGTCGAATCAGCTCGACCACGCCGTCGTGGATGTCCGACAGTCTTCGTGGCAGCGCATCGCTCGGCTTCGTGCGGATCACACCGCACTCGATCAGGGTCAGCGCGTTGTGCCCGTCCTTCCGAACTACTCCGTAACCTGTGACCGCGGTTCCCGGGTCGATCCCAAGGACCACGATCGGCTCGGACTCACGCACCGGTCATCTGCTCGACGTCCATGTCGAAATTCGCGGACACCTTCTGGACGTCGTCCAGATCCTCGAGATCCTCGAGCAGCTTCACCAGCGACTCAGCGTTCTTGCCTTCGACCCGCACAGTCGACTTCGGAATGAATGCGACCTCGGATTCGGTGATCGCGAACCCGGCTTTCTTGATCGCGTCTTCCACCAGGTGGACGGAATGCGGGTCGGTCGTCACGATGTATTGATCTCCCTCCAGCCGGAAATCCTCGGCGCCACCGTCGAGCGCGGCCTCGAGCACCTGATCTTCATCGTACCTGGACGCGTCGATGTAGATCTGCCCCTTCCGATCGAACAGATACGACACCGAGTGAGGAGGTCCGAGGTTGCCGCCGAGTCGGGTTAGCTTGTGGCGGACTTCGGCGACGGTGCGCGTGGGGTTGTCGCTGAGCGCGGAGATGAGAATCGCTACGCCGCCCGGGCCGTAGCCCTCGTACGTCACCTCGACGTATGTCACGCCCTCGAGGTCGCCCGTCCCCTTCTTGATGGCCCGCTCGATGTTCTCCTTCGGCATCGACGCGGCCTTCGCGGCATCGATTGCGGTACGGAGTCGCGGATTGCCGGCGGGATCGCCCCCCGCCAGCTTCGCCGCCATCGTGATCTCACGAATCAGCTTCGTGAATTGCGCACCACGCTTGGCGTCGGTAGCCGCCTTGTAGTGCTTGATCTGCTTCCATTTACTGTGGCCGGCCATGTTCAGCTCGGTGGAAATTGTGTGGCGGTCTGCCGCGCGTGTCCCGTAGTCGTGGAACCCGCGAGCTCCTGCACGAGAGCATTGAGCTCCCCACGTGATGCCTCATCTAACTGACCGACGGCGGCTTTCACAAGGTCCTCGAAGGCGATCGCGCAGCGCGCCCGGTCGTGGCCGGTCAAACCCCCGAAAACTCCAAACGCGGTCGACCTTATGCCGCTCGGAACGGCGAGCGACGCCAGCCACTGCTTGGTGTGCTCCGTCCGCTCGAGGGTCATCTCGCGCGGCAGCGCGTGCGGCGGCAGGATGCCGGCGCACAATCTGCCCAGCTGAAGGCAGGCGAGGAGCGTCTCGCGGTCTCCGCCCAGCGACGCCCGTCCCGACAGCGCTGCAAGAGAGCGAAACCGGAATGTGGGTGTAGCAAGAGCAAAGCGGGGTGGTTGGCCGATCACTCTCCGAATCTAGGCACGGACTCAACCCTCGGCTACATTCCGACCTATGGCCGTACCGGTCCTGAACCCCCCAAAATCGATACTCTGGGTAGACGATGAGGGTGAGCTCCTCGAGCCTCACCGCATCTTCCTGCGCTCCAAGGGATACACCGTAGAGTGGGCGAGCAACGCCGACGATGCTGTCGAGCTATTGAGACGTCGCCCGTTCGACATCCTGCTGCTCGATGAGCAGATGCCGGG
>DASXYR010000297.1:0-18430 GCA_036502385.1 Gemmatimonadaceae bacterium | reverse complement strand
TTTCTGAACGTCCCGTTTAGTCAGTCCGCGTGAACTCCGCCACGGCGTCGCACGGCGGAGCACCGCGGCTCGGTCATCCGGCACCGACCGCGGCCCTCGACCGATTCCGCGCGCGACCCTTACGCGCGGGACCAACGAACGCAGGATAGGGAGGCGAGGGGTGTGGTCGCAGGTGGCGTGCTCGCGTAGCAAGAGACTCTGGCTGGGTGCCCGCTCGCCAGCGCAAGCGGCGAGTGGGCTGACGGGCTCGATGCGTGTAAGCGAGCTAGTCGCCGAAGAGGGCACCCCCGCCCGACGCACCGGCGAAGAAACCAGTACGCCACGACAAACGAAAGGCGGCGAAAAAAATCGCCGCCTTCGTCGCACACGCGGGTCCCAAGGAAACGGCTACCGCGGCGGTTGCTGCGGCTGACCGGTTACGGCGTTGACCGTGGTGTCGACGGTTTTCAGGACCTGGATCAGGATCTGGGGATTCCGATCGAGAGTCTGCACGACCCGGTTCACGATCTTGGCGACGTTGTCGAGATCGACGTAGAGGTAAGCCTCGGCCAGCACGCCGACGATCCCGAGCTGCACCTTCTTGATGCCGACGTCGACGCCGGCCGTGAGCTGAACGAGGTTCATCGCGTTCGCGTCGAGCGCCACGTGCGCCTTCACGTCGGACACCGTGAGCCCGATGGAATCGACCGACAGCTCCGGGATCTCGAGAATCACGTCCCGGTTGGGAGTGAGCGACGTCGTTGCTGTGTACGTCCGTTGCGGAGCCGGTTGCGTTGGCTGCTGCGCCGACGCACTCGCCGCGACAAACGTGCAAAGCGCGAGTCCGGCGAAAATAGTTCCTGCACGCATCGTCACATTCTCCTCTGTTGGGGGCTCGATGCCCCGGGGCCTAGCCTTAGTGCGTCAGTCAGACTTTTGAGCGAAGCGATGAAGTGCACCCTGCCCCGCGCGTTGCGAACCGTGAGCGTCGCGCTCGACAAGAGCGCCGTCACGCCGGCGCAGATCGAGTAACTCCCGCGCGATTCATCCGCGAATCCCGCGGTTATGGAACTGGCAAGATTGGTGCGCGTCCAGGTTTTCTGCCCGATGTTGAAGACGAGCGTGGTATCCACCGACTGACTCGGCGAGATGATGGTGTTCAATCCCGACGCGGAGTCGCTGGAAGTTCCAGTCGTCGTCGCTATGCGAATGCCGTTGCCGCCCGGACATCCCCCGACCGGGGTCTGCGCATGACACACCGCTGCGACGCAGATCAGTGCCCCGACTGCCATGGTCAGAACGATCGCTCGCTGACGCGTCATGGATTCGGGGGCCGAGAGTTTTGTGCACCGGCGCCGGCACTGCCGCCGAGGAATGCGCAGCTGCCCGCGGAATTTCCGGCCGACTGGTTCGTAGCGACATTCGCGCTCGTTGACGCCGCGACGTTGGCGCCCGCCAATGGATTCGCTCGGGAGCCGTTCCCGACGCCAAGCATGTTCGACAGACACTCGGCGTTGACGCGACCCACGAGCTCCACGGCGACGTACACGTTTCTATAGGTAGTACCGGCCACGACCGGCGACGGGAGATTGTCCCGCTGCACGACTCTCACCGTGTCGCCGCCCCAGCAAAGCCGAACGCGGACGTTGGGCTGCTTCGCGAAACGAACTTCGTCGGCGTGAACTCCGACGAGCAGAACGATGTCCGCCGCTCCGTTGCGCGCTCCCCCGACCGCGAACGAAGCGGTGTCCGATCGATTTGTCGACGCGGCGATGTTCGATATCGTACGGGCGGAGTCGGTGAGATGAACGCCCGTCACACTATCCGAAAGGATAGAGGCGCAGCTGGTGTTCGACGGACCGTTCGCAATCGTCTGCGCGCCGATCGATGTCGCGAAAGGAGCGATGCAGGACAATCCGTAGACCCACGCTGCGTACGTTTTTGACATTCCGCGCATCGATGTCCCGAAGAAATCGGAACGATGCAATACAACAACTATGCCCTCTAAGAATTTTTTCGCTGACCGAGCGGCAGGCAGCAGCTCTCGAAAACATGGGCGAGGTTTTTGCAAAACGCGCATCACGAGCCGCGATGCTGTTGTTGGTTTGCCGGATGCGTGGCGAAAACCCGTCGTCGCTACATCTCTGAGGAACCGTGTATGCGCAACCAAACGCTGAAGCATGCCTTCGCCGCCGCGGTCGCGGTCGGCGCACTGATTCCGTCCGCCGTTTGCTCGCAGGCGAGACCGGCCGTCCGCGCGCCGGGCTCAGGACAACCTTGGCAATGCCAGCCTACTGATTCACTCCGCGCATTCAATCGAAGCCTGCGTGCCGATAGTCTGGCGCGCGATCGAGCCAGTGGCGGTTCGGTACCCGGAGCTTCGGTCACCGGCGGAACCCAGCGCTCGCACGAGTATCCCGAGTACGACGTGGTGCTCGACATTCCGAACCTGTGCGTCAATCGCGTCTTCCTCAAAGTCGACAGCCTCACTGCCAAGCTGAATCTCGACGCGAAAATCGCCAACCTCGTCCACGTCAACGCCGGCGCCGACGTCCTCGTTGGAAATGTCGATCTCACGATCCAGGGAGTGCGCGCGCAGGCGCTGCTTCTCGTCGATCTCGACGACGTCGTTTACATCGTCGATCAGACGCTGACCTTTGTCGACAACCATCCCGAAGTCGTTCAACAATTGGGAAGCACTCTACAAAACGTCGGTGGCCAGGTTGGCGGCCTCGTAAATCGCCTGCTCCTCGGCACCGTCACCAACGCACTCGGCCAGACCGTGCAGCGCCTCATCGATCCGTCGACGGGCTCGATTCTCGAGAAGGCCGTCACGGGTGCGGGCCAGGCCGCGGCAGAGAAAGTCGTGGGCAACATCACGCAGCTGCCCGTGATCGGCACCGCAACCGACGCAGCCGGGAATATCGTCAAGCGCGCGAAAGACGCCGCGACGAATGCGATCGTGCAGTACACGCTCAACAAGGCCGGGAAGTACCTGACGTCGAGCATCATCCAAGCCGCGACTAGATAGCTATCGGCTGCGCGGCTTTGCCGCGCGCGTGTTGCCTATAGATCGCTGTTTGGGTCGGCGAGGGGTGTCGTCTTCGGTGGCTAGCTCGCTTACACGCATGCACGCCACCTGCGACCACACCCCTCGCCTCCCTATCCTGCGTTCGTTGGTCCCGCGCGACCAAGATCGCGTGCCGATACCTCTTGCGCCCACGCACCAACAACTTCGGTTCTCGTCCGCGCTTAACGTGCGCGCGAGAGTTCTGTCAGTGCGCGTTCGATCCGCGGCGCACCACGGGACTGCTGCGACCGAATCCATGCGCTCGGCGACGCGGCCTGATCTGTTTTTTTGGCGCCGAGAGTTTGGTGTGGCGTTCCGGAAACCCTGAGGGGAGTCGGGTGGGGGTGTCATCGCAGGCGACGTGCTCGCGTAGCAAGAGACTCTGGCTTGGTGCCCACTCGCCAGCGCAAGCGGCGAGTGGGCTGACAGAGGCTCGATGCGTGTAAGCGAGCTAGTCGCCGAAGAGGACACCCCCGCCCGACGCACCGGCGAAGATATCAAAAACCACACAAAACCAAAGGCGCCAAGAAAAAGTCTAGCCCGCGTCCCCGAGCGAAGGAATAAAGCGTGGCGGCCGCCGATGATGCGTCGCCTGCTCGAACGCATACGCCAGACGGATCAACGTGGGCTCACTGTATGCTCGCCCGAAAAAAGAGATCCCGACGGGCAGCTCGTGTGAGAACCCCGCGGGCACGTTGATATTCGGGTACCCGGCCACCGCCGCGGGGGTTGAGCTCGCGCCGCTGAAATGATCGCCGTTGACGAGATCGGTCGTCCACGCCGGTCCGCCCGTCGGCGCGACGATCGCGTCGAGCTTGTACTTGTCCATCGTCGCGTCGATCCCGTCTGTGCGCGATAGCTTCAGATCGTTCGCCAGCGCGTCGAGGTATTTCTTCTCCGTCAGCGGCCCCTTCGCCTGCGCCTGGATCATCGTCTCCTGCCCGAAGTACGGCATCTCCTGATCCTTGTGCGCGTCGTTGTACTTGATGATGTCCTCGAGCGTTCTCACCGGAGCTTTGGGACCGAGCGATGCGAGATAGGTGTTGAGATCGGCCTTGAACTCGTACAGGAGAACTTCGAACTCGGTGTCATCGAATTTCCCGGCGGTCTCGATGTTCGCCGGATCCACGATCACGGCGCCCTGCGCCTTCATCGCGGCGATCGCATCGTTTATGAGCTTGTCGGTGACATCGCTGTAGCCGAAGAACTTGGACCGGGCGACACCGATTCTCGCGCCGCGCAATCCATTCGCGTCGAGCGAAGTGGTGTAGTCGATTGGAGCGCGGACGCCGCCGGATGATGTCGCTACATCTCGCGAATCCACTCCTGTCAGAAAGTTCAACAAGATCGCGGCATCCCTCACCGTACGCGCCATCGGACCCGCCGTATCCTGGCTGTGCGCGATCGGGATTATTCCGGCGCGACTCACGAGGCCGAGCGTGGGTTTAATTCCCACGACGCCATTCGCCGACGACGGACACACGATCGAGCCGTCGGTCTCCGTTCCGATCGCGAGCGCGCAGAGATTCGCCGACACCGCACCACCCGACCCCGAGCTCGATCCGCACGGATTCCGGTCCAACACGTACGGGTTCTTCGCCTGCCCGCCGCGCCCGCTCCATCCGCTCGACGAGTGCGACGAACGGAAATTTGCCCATTCGCTGAGATTTGTCTTGCCAAGAATGATAGCGCCCGCCGCGCGCAGCTTCGCCGCGATCGTCGCGTCCTGGAGTGGGATCGAGCCCGCCAGCGCATACGAGCCGGCAGTCGTCGTCATGCGATCTGCGGTGTCGATGTTGTCCTTGACGAGGACCGGAATCCCGTGCAGCGGCCCGCGCACCTTGCCTGCCTTCCGCTCGCGATCGAGCGTCGTCGCTATCGAGAGCGCGTCGGGGTTGGTCTCGATCACGTGCCGCAGCGTCGGCCCGATGCGGTCCAGCTCGTGGATGCGATTGATGTAATCCTGTGTGATCGAGTGCGCGGTCATCTTCCCGGACGCCATCCCCGCCTGGAGATCCGCCAACGTGGTTTCCTCGAGCGCGAACGGCGCGGGAGAAAAAGGCCTGGCTCGTCGAGCGGCGACTTCCGCCTCGCTCGCGATCGGTTCAGCCGCCAATGACGTCCCGGAGAGAGCCAATGTTCCAGCGGCGGCGCCGACGCGCACGAAGTTCCTGCGATCCATGACCGTCCTCTCGATAAAATGGGTTGCTACATCAACAAGTCAGAGCAGCTCCGCAGAATCGTCCCGCAGTTCTGGCAGACGAGCTTGCACTTGACCGCTTTGACATTTGTCGACCCGCAGACATCGCACACTTCGTTCGTTTCCATCAATCAAAATCCAGCGCCAGGTCGAGCGCGGGCGCGGAATGCGTGAGCGCGCCAACCGATATCCAGTCCACGCCGGTCTCCGCAATCGGTCTCACCGTCTCGAGCGTGACGCCTCCCGACGCTTCCACAACTGCGCGTCTTTCCACCAGATGCACCGCCTCTCGCAGCTGCCCCAAGCTCATATTGTCGAGCATTATCACATCGGCACTCGCGCCAATCGCCGCGCGCACCTGGTCGAGATTGTCGCACTCGACTTCGACTTTTATTCCAGCGGGCCCGACCTCGCGCGCCCGCTTCACCGCAATCGCGATGTCTCCCTCGACCGCCGCGAGATGATTGTCCTTGATCAGCACCGCCGACGATAGATCCATCCGGTGATTCAATCCTCCACCCGCGCGAACAGCGTACTTCTCCAGGCGTCTGAGCCCAGGCGTGGTTTTCCGCGTGTCGAGAATATGGGCGCCGGTTCCCTCGATCGCATCGACGTACCGCGCCGTCAACGTCGCGATCCCCGACAGGCGCTGCATGAAGTTGAGGGCGACTCTCTCCGCCGACAAAATTCCGCGCGCGTGTCCTGACAGGAACATCACCGACGTGCCGGGTTCCACCCTGCTGCCGTCTCCATGATCAATCCGGATCGTCACCGCCTTGTCCAGCTGTCTGAACGCCTCGCTCGCCAGCGGCAATCCGGCGATCACTCCCTGCTTCCTCGCCACGATGCGACAGCGCGCCGTTCGATCGGATAAAATCGTGGCGGCGGTCGTGACGTCGTGTTTCGTGTCGTCTTCCTCGAGTGCCGCGCCGACGATCGCGGTCGTCTCTTTCGGCGTCAGCGGGAAGTGAAGCCCTTCCTCCCAAAAGAATCCATGAGCGGCGAGCTCACTCTCCCGCCGATTGCTCATTCGCCGGGATCGACCGAGGCTTCGGGGACAGGGGAAAGCGGCGTCTGACCTCCGATCGAGACCATCCGCTCGATCGCCAGCCGCGCCTTTGCTGCGATCTCTTCGGGCACCGTGATCCGATGCTCCATCCGCTGGAGCGAGCTCAATACCTTGGGCAGCGTCGTCACCTTCATGAACGCACACACGGCATCCGGATTGGCCGGATAAAACGTCTTGGCTGGATTCTCTCGGCGCAGCCGATGCAGAATCCCAACCTCCGTCGCCACGATGAACTCGTCATTCGCCGATATCTTGGGACGCTTGATCATCCCCTCGGTCGACAGGATCTGTACTCCCACTGGATCGACGTCCCCCGCCGACACCGCCTCCACTACGCTCGTCGCGCAGCCACACTCCGGGTGAATCAGAAACTCCGCGCCGGGATGCGCCGCGCGCTGGAGCCTGATGTCCTCCGGATCGATCCCCGCATGCACATGACACTCTCCCATCCACACGTGCATGTTCTTTCGCCCGGTGATGCGACGCACGTGCGCGCCGAGAAACATGTCCGGAAGAAACAAAATCTCGTTGTCGGCAGGTATCGAGTTCACGATCTCCACCGCATTTCCCGAGGTACAGCAGTAGTCGCTCTCGGATTTTACTTCCGCCGTCGTGTTTACGTACGACACCACGATCGCGCCCGGATGCTCGGCCTTCCAGTCTCGCAATTGCTGCGCATCGATCGTCGCGGCGAGCGAGCAGCCCGCGGCGAGATCCGGCAGGAGCACCGTCTTTTGCGGAGAGAGCACCGCCGCGGTCTCAGCCATGAAGTGCACGCCGCAGAACACGATCACGTCGGCCTTCGTCTTTGCCGCCTCCCTGCTCAGCCCCAGCGAATCGCCGACGAAATCCGCGACGTCCTGCACTTCCGCCCTCTCGTAGTTGTGCGCGAGAATCACCGCGTTGCGCACGCGCGCGAGGTGCTTGATCTCTTCCTGCAGCTCCGCGTACATCCTGTCGGTCGTCTCTACCATTCGATGTGCCTGCCACTCCACTTGCGTTTGGCGCGCGGAAAATCGCTTCGATAATGTCCGCCGCGCGATTCCTTTCTCAACAGCGCCGCATCCGCGATCAGCAGCGACGTCTGTACCATGTTCATCTCTTCGGTGGCTCCGACCGGCAGCCGCGCCTCGATCCCCGTCAGCTTCTCCAATCCCTCTCTCAGTCCCTTGGCGCTCCGATCGATACCGCAGTAATCCCACATCACCTGCCTGATGCTGTCTGCCGCAACCTGCGCCGCGCCGCGATCTCTCAGCACTGGAACATCCCAGGTCCTCTTGCGCGGGGGCGTCGGCAGTTTTTTCGCGTCGATCATGTCGCGCGCCACTCGCTCCGCGAATACCAGCCCCTCGAGCAGCGAGTTCGACGCCAATCGGTTCGCCCCGTGCACGCCGGTGCGCGACACCTCGCCGCACGCGTAGAGTCGATTCAGGCTGGATCGCCCGCGGAGATCGGTGATGATTCCTCCCATCATATAGTGTGCGGCCGGCGTCACCGGAATGAGATCCCTCGATGGATCGATTCCGCGCGCTCGGCAGATCGCGAAGATACCCGGAAAGCGGTCTTCGAACGATGGTCCGAGCTTTCGCGCATCGAGAAAGACCTGCCTTCCACCGGCCCTCTCCCGAAAGATCGCGCGTGCCACGACATCGCGCGGCGCCAGCTCGGCCAAGCGGTGCTTCTTCAGCATGAACCGCTCGTTCTCTTCGTTCAGCAGCACAGCGCCCTCGCCGCGCACCGCCTCCGAAATCAGCTGCAGCGGATTCTCAGGCGTATCGAGCGCGGTCGGATGGAACTGCACAAACTCCATGTCAGCCAGCTTCGCCCCGGCGCGGTGCGCGATTGCGAATCCGTCGCCGGTGGCCACCTGGGGATTGGTCGTATAGCGATACACCTGGCCGAGTCCGCCCGTCGCCAGCACCGTCGCATCGGCGATGATCTCAACCGGCTTGCCGGCGACCGCCGCCCGCACGCCGTATGTCACGCCATCTTCGACGATCAGATCGAGGATGCGCGCCTTCTCCAGCACGTCGATCCGCGGACTCTCCTTCACGCGCTTGATCAGCGTGCGCGCGACCTCCGCTCCCGTTTGATCGCCGTGAGCGTGAACAATCCGTCGCCGCGAGTGCGCCGCTTCCTTGCCGAGCTTGAAATTCCCGCCCGGCTCGAGGTCGAAGTGCGCACCCGCCGTCGCCAGCTCGCGCACCCGCGCCGGACCCTCTTCGACGAGGACTTCCACGGCTTTCGCATCGCACAGCGCGGCGCCCGCGGCGAGTGTGTCCTGCCGGTGAAGCTCGGGCGAATCTCCGGCGCCGAGTGCGGCCGCGATGCCTCCCTGAGCATAGGCCGTCGCGCTGTCGAAGAGTGAACGCTTGGTGAGTACCATCACGTCGCCGTCGGCCGAGGCGCGCCAGGCGGTGTGGAGACCAGCAACTCCGCTTCCGACCACCAGAAAGCGCGTCCTAATTCGCTCGGCCATATGCGCTGAAATCAATGCGCGAACAGGTGCCTTTGAAAGGGGTACCGCGATCCCTTGTTTGCGCTTAACTCGCGTCGTCCTATCGCCTTGCACGCCGCTGTGTTGTGGGCGATTCTTCTCTTCAGATGAGAAAGCTGATCATCGTCGCCTCCCTCCTGCTCGTCGCGCACATCGCACTGCTCTTTACCCACCGGAACGCCATCGCCGAGGGTAAGGAGACATCGCCGACGCGCATTGGAATCGTGCTCGACGTGGGCGGTCGCGGGGATAAGTCGTTCAACGACGGCGCCTACGCCGGCGCTGACAGCGCGACGAGGATGCTTCACTCGAACATTCGGTTCATCGAGCCGGGTGAAGGCGCCGACCGTGAGGCCGGGCTCAGACTCCTCGCCGCCGAGGGCATGAATCTCGTCATCGGCGTGGGCTTCATCTTTACGGACGACCTCGCCAACCTCGCCAAGGAATATCCGAACACCGCCTTCGCGGGGATCGACTACGCGCTCGCCACGGACGCAAAGGGGAACGTGATTCCTCCGCCGCCGAACGTTGCGGCGCTCAAGTTTCGCGAGGAAGAGGGATCGTACCTCGTCGGCGCATTGGCCGCACTCGTCGGACACTCGAAGAAAGTTGGATTTGTGGGCGGGATGGACATCCCGCTCATCCATAAGTTCGAGGCGGGATATCGCGCCGGCGTGAAAAAAGTCTGCCCGGACTGCCAGGTCATCGCGCAGTACGCGGGCGTGACGCCCGACGCGTTCAAGAATCCCGGCAAGGGAAAGGAGCTCGCCCTCAGCCAGTACAATCAGGGCGTCGAGGTGATCTTCCACGCCGCCGGCTCGACCGGACAAGGCGTGTTCGAGGCGGCGCGCGCGACAAACAAGCTCGCGATCGGCGTGGATTCCGACCAGAACGACGAAGCACCGGGTCACGTCCTGACGTCGATGGTGAAGGGCGTGAACACCGTGACGTTCGATGTCATCCAGCGCGTCCAGAACGGCACGTTCAAGGGCGGGATCTATTCGTTCGGGTTGAAGGAAGGCGGCGTCGGCTACATCTACGACAATCGCAACAAGGCGCTCATTCCCGACAGCGCGCGTGCCCGGGTCGAGGAGCTGAAGCAGGAGATTATCGCGGGACGCATCAAAGTGCCCAGCACAAGATGAAGGAACGGGAAGCGGGAAGCGGGAAGGGAGAGGCCATCCGCATGACGGGCATCGATAAGTCTTTCGGCGCAATACAGGAGAACCGCGGCGCGTCCCTCGAGGTGATTTCAGGCGAGATCCACGCCCTCGTCGGCGAGAACGGCGCCGGCAAATCGACCTTGATGCGCATACTCGGCGGGCTGATGAAGCCCGATGCGTGGCGGGTCGAGGTCAACGGCCGCGATGTGACGGGTTGGTCCACCAACGACGCCATCGCGGCCGGCATCGGCATCGTCCACCAGCACTTCATGCTCGTCCCCACGCTCACCGTAGCGGAGAACCTCGTGCTCGGCTGCGAGCCTAAGACGAGACTCGTCGCGCTCGACTACCGGCGCGCGGCCGACGACGTGCGAAAGCTGTCGAATGAAACCGGACTCGTCATCGCGCCGGACAGGCTCGTATCTGATCTTTCGGTGGGCGAGGCGCAGCGCGTCGAGATTCTCAAAGTGCTCTTTCGCGGAGCGAAGATACTCGTTCTCGACGAGCCGACTGCCGTCCTCTCACCGCCCGAAGTGCGCGAGCTGTGGTCCGTGCTGCGCGGCTTGCGCGACAACGGCGCGACGGTCGTTCTGATCACCCATCGTCTCGACGAAGTCGTCGAGCTCTCCGACACGATCACCGTCATGCGCGCCGGACAGACCGTCGAGCGGATCAAGACGTCCGAGACCACACCGTCCGAGATCGCGCGTGCGATGGTCGGGCGCGAGGTCTCACTTTCCGCGGGCAAGCGCGTCGAGCCGCTCGCGCGTCCGGAAGGACCGCAACGCGATCAGGGTCTCGAAGCGCGAAATATTCACGTCACGAGTCCGCGTGGGATTCGCGTAGTCGACGGCGTGAGCTTCAGCATCAAGCCCGGCGAGATACTCGGCATCGCCGGCGTCGAGGGCAACGGCCAGACCGAGCTCATCGAAGCCCTGGCCGGACTGAGGCCCGTTTTCAGCGGCGACATCCTGATCGATGGCCTGGACATCACACGGCGTTCGGTCGCCGCACGTCACGACGCGGGATTGTCGCACATTCCGGAAGATCGGCACCGCCGCGGACTCATCCTCGAATACTCCGTCGCCGACAACCTGATACTCGGCGTCCAGAAGCAGTTCGCGAAGCGCGGAGTGCTCGATCAGGATCGGGTGATGGAGAACGCGATGGAGGATGTCTCCGCCTTTGACATCCGCCCGCCCAATCCGCTCCTCGCCGCGCGCGCACTCTCGGGCGGAAATCAGCAGAAAGTCGTGATCGCGAGAGAGATGAGCAGAAACTTTTCGGTTCTTCTCGCCTCGCAGCCCACGCGCGGTGTCGACGTCGGCGCGATCGAGTTCATTCATTCGCAGCTTCTCGAGGCTCGTGCGAAGGGCAAAGCGATCCTGCTCGTCAGCGCCGAGCTCAATGAGGTGCTCGCGTTGTCGGATCGGATCGCCGTGATGTATCGCGGCAAGTTTGCCGTCGTGATGCCAGCATCGGAAGCAAGCGAGGAAACGCTGGGTGAATACATGATTGGCGCCAAGAAGGGCAACGCCGATTGACGGAATCCACCCTCAAAAACGAAAGCGGTAAAGGCCCGCCGCCGGCATTCGCCCCGGTTCCGTGGCGTGAGCGCGCGCAGGAAGCGCTTATCCCTCCGCTTGTCGCGCTGCTCGTCGCCCTCATCTGCGGCGACCTGTTGATTCTGAGCTACGGCCAGTCGCCCGCCGGCGTCTATCGCCTGCTGCTCGAGGGAACGTGGGGGAATGCATACGGCTTCGGCCAGGTTCTTTATAAAGCGACGACGCTCGCCTTCACGGGCCTCGCTGTCTCGTTCGGACTGCGCGCCGGCCTGTTCAACATCGGAGGCGAGAGCCAGCTCGCGGCCGGCGGATTCGCCGCTGCTCTCACCGGCCTCGCGCTTCCGGTCGGTACGCCGCTCATCATCGCGCTCGTCCTCTGCATCATCGCGGCGGGTTGCGCGGGTGGCGTCGTCGGCGCGGTGCCGGCATATCTCAAGACTCGATTCGGCGCGCACGAAGTGATCGTCACGATCATGCTCAACTTCATCGTGCTCGCGCTTCTCAACTGGTTCATCGCCGGCCACCTGCACGTGCCGGAGACGCTGCACACGCCCGAGATCCACGCCGGCGTCCTGCCGCGCCTCTCCGACTTATCGCCGACATTCCACGGATCTGCCGCCAATCTCGCGCTCGTCGTCGCACTGATCGTCGCGATTGCCGTCTGGTTCTATCTCTTTCGCACAAAGGGTGGTTACGAGCTTCGCGCGGTGGGATTGCAACCCGACGCAGCAGAGTACGGTGGAATCAGCGTGGGACGCGTATGGATGCGCGCGCTCACCTTCTCCGGCGTCATCGCCGGCATCGGCGGCATCAACTACGTCCTCGGCTACAAGCACTACTATGAAGATGGCTTCGCGAGCGGCGCCGGCTTCCTCGGCATCGCCGTCGCGCTCGTCGGGAGAAATCATCCATTCGGCGTTCTCCTCGCGGCATTCTTCTTTGCCACGCTGTCGCAGGGCGGGCTCGCGATCCACGCCTTCGTTCCGAAGCAGATGATGGATGTGCTCCAGGGCGTCGTCATCATCGCCGTCGCCACGGCGGTGCCCGAGGTGCGAAGGGTTCTGCGCGGCGCCCGCAAGAGAAGCGACGCGTGAATCCGCTCTCCTTCCTCGCCCAGATGATTCGCATCGCGATTCCGTATCTGTTCGCGGCGAGCGGTGGCGTGGTTGCGGAGAGATCCGGCATTGTGAGCCTCACACTCGAGGGATTCATGCTCGGCGGCGCGTTCGGCGCCGTAGTCGGCACGAACTATTCGGGAAGTCCGTGGGTGGGCGTGCTCACTGGAATCCTCGCCGGATTGATCTTCGCCCTCATCCACGCCGTGTGCACGATCCGCTATCGCGCCGACCAGGTGGTGGTGGGAGTCGCCATCAATCTTCTCGCGATCGGCGTCACGCGCTTCTTCCTCAAGCTCTTTTTCGCGAGCTCGTCGAATTCGCCGCGGGTCGCGGGATTCGGCGGCAACATCAAGTGGGGTGGATTCGACAATCCGCTCCTCTGGCTCGGGTTGATCGTTCCGGTTGCCGTCGCGTTTCTCATTTACAGAACGCCGTTCGGATTGCGCGTGCGCGCCGCCGGCGAGCATCCCGACGCCGCCGAGAGCGTAGGCGTGAGCGTGACGCGCGTCCGGTACGTCGCTGTAGCGATCTCCGGCATCCTCGCCGGGCTCGGTGGCGTTTACCTCGCGCTCGACCAGCACCAGTTCACCGACCAGATGACCGCCGGCCGGGGATTCATCGCGATCTCGGCCGTGATCTTCGGCCGCTGGGATCCGATACGCGCGGCGCTAGCGTGTCTTCTCTTTGCGGCCGCCGAAACCTTCCATATTCAGCTGCAGGGCAATCACGCGATCGCCTCGCAGTTCATCGAGATGATTCCGTACGCGCTCACCATCATCGCGTTGGCGGGCGTCGTCGGAAGAGCCGTTCCTCCTGCCGCGCTGGGGAAGGTGGAAGACTAGGTGACCGCGCCTCAGCCGCGAAACTCGCGGGGCATATCCGGAAGGGTCTCGAAGGCGGCGAGCGGAAAGTTGTTCGTGCTGATCATCACGAACTTCGTGGACATGGTGGGACTGCTGATGATCATCCCGCTCATGCCCTTCTACGCGCGGGAGATGGGTGGCGGCGCGCTCATCGTCGCCATTCTGATGAGCTCTTTCACGGCAGCGCAGCTTATGAGCGCGCCGCTCTGGGGCCGATTCTCCGATCGCTATGGAAGACGCCCTGCGTTGCTCGTAGGCCTGACGGCCTCGTGCATCGCTTACGTCGTCTTCGCATTTGCGAATTCCATTTGGCTGCTGTTGCTGTCGCGGATTGTGCAGGGCGCGGGTGGCGGGACCGTCGGCGTGATTCAGGCGTACGTCGCCGATTCCGTCGAGCCCGACAGCCGCGCCAAGGCGCTCGGCTGGCTTTCGGCGGCGACCAACGTCGGCGTCGCGATAGGACCGGCAATCGGTGGCGCCGCCCTCAAGTTCGGTCGCAGCGGTCCAGGTCTCGCTGCCGCGAGCCTCTGTCTCGTCAACATCTATTTCGCGTGGAAATTCCTGCGCGAATCGCGTGACATGTCCGAGGCGCACGAGAAAAAACCGCGCGCATCTCGAACCGTCATCGCGCACGTCATCGCTCATCCGGGCGCACCCGCGCCGCGCCTGATCTGGATCTACGCGATCGCGATGGGGGCGTTCTCCGGCCTGATGGCGATACTTGCCCTCTTTCTCGCCGACCGATTCGGCGTCGGCAAGGACAGGATCTGGGTCTTCTATACGTATGTCGGCGCGATCTCGGTTGTAACGCGCGCCGGCATTCTGGGGCGCATGGTGGATCGCTACGGCGAAGCGCAGCTCTCGCGCATCGGCCTGGTGCTGCTCGCGACCGGCCTCACGGCGCTCGGATTCGCCGGTGGCTACGTCTCGCTCGCGATCTCCGTCGCGCTCATTCCACTCGGCACCGCGTTCACTTTCCCGTGCGTGACGTCGATGCTCTCGCGCGTGATCTCGAGTAGAGAGCGCGGACTATACATGGGCGTGCAGCAGACGTTCGGCGGATTGTCGCGGGTGATCATTCCGCTCTGGGCTGGATTTTCCTACGATCATTTCGGGAAGACGGTGCCGCTTTTCACTTCGGCCGCGCTCGTCTTCGGAACGCTTGCGCTCGGGCTTCGCATTGATGACGGAAGGAAAGGGGCTGTGCCCATTGAGGCCTCTGAATCAGCAGTCGGTTGACCTTTACCGCTTCCCGCTTCCCGCCTTCCCGCCTTCCCGCCTTCAATCCTCGGGCTGCGAGACCCTGGCAGGCTGAAGTCGATAGCCGGTGTAAAGAAAGACCACGCCGCAAAGGAGGAAGAGCAATACGCGCCAGATGGTCTCGACTGTCGCGAGATCCACCAGCAGCAGACGCCCGACGACCAGCACCATCGTCACTCCGCCAAGCTGCCGCATCAGGCGTTGGCCGCTGCCCCTTCTGCTCAGGATCAGCAGGACTGCCCCGAGCGCGGCAAACGTAGCCGTGATGAGCGGCGGCCAGATCGGCTGGAGAATGTTCGCAATCACCAGCAGCGACGTCATGTAGGTCGCGGCGCCCAGCACCGCGCCCTGGATTTTTTCCGCCGGATCGGCGATGAGCTTCCGCGCTATCAACCCGCTCGCGCCGAGCGCAATCAGCTCGGAGATGACCCAGCGCGCGTGCAGTAATCCGTAGGTTGTGCCCGACAGCTCTCGGCCCAACACCACCAGAAGCGCGACGACGATCGTAGCCTTCGCAATCGTGCGCGGGCCGACGAGACGCTGGCGCCACAAAACCAGCATGAACGTCGCATGCAGCGCCGCGAAGGCGAGTCTCTCGGGCTGCGGAATGATTCGCACGGCGCCGACGAGCGTCCACAATGCAGCCGCGGCAAACGCGACGTGCTGTAGCTCCTCATCCGGCATCCCTCTTCGCGCGAGCGCATAGGCTCCCCATCCGAATCCGAGCAGTGCCACACCCCACAGCTCCACCGGAACGTTCGGCCATACATCCCCCAACAATGCGAGGGTGAGCATGGGGCTGAGTATGGTGATCACCCACACCGTGTGGCTGTCCGATGCGCTCTTTCCGCCGCCAACCAGCTGCGAGAAGGAATCGAGAATGTCCATCAGCTTCCACGTCGCGGGAGTTACCGGCGCCGGGATGTATCGATCCGACCCGAGCGCGAGCAGGCGACGCCGCAGTGATGGCACGCGCGTAAATGCCGCGCCCGACACGAGAAGCACGAACGACAACCAGGTCGATCCCACCGCGATGGGACTGATCACTCCGTTATCGTAGATCGTTACCATGATGCTGAACCAGAACGCCGCAAACGTGAGCCAGATGATCGCCGGCCAGCCCCGCATCAGGTAGATGATCAACCCGACTCCCGAGATCGCGCCAAGGTACAGCGAGATCTCTGGAACCGACGTGTATGGAGGCGGAAGAATGAACGGCGTCGCAAATCCGGTGGCGATGGCGACGACGGCGAATATCTCGCGCCTGTCCTCCAGCGCGATCCAGGTGGAGACGAGGCCCAGCCCGAAGTAAAGGAGCCGCGCGGACGGACTCGACATCATCTGGTACCAGACCGAGGCCGCGTAAACGGTCACGAACCAGACCCCGAGTCCCGCGCCGTAAAGCAGCTCTCGCATCCCGAGATCGGGCACCTCCGCCTCACTCGGCCGCTCCGTATGGTGGCCCGCCCAGACGAGTGCCGCACCGACCAGGCTACCTGCGAGCACGCGGATCGGCGGCGTTATCCAGCCCTTGTCGACGGCGTAACCGTACAGGATCAGAACGGCAAGCACGACGAACGCCGCGCCGAGCCGGCTCAGCCACCATTCCGGGCTGCGCGACGACAACCACTCCGGCACGCGCGGTTCGGCGGCACGCGGCTGGGGCGTCCGCATCCTTTCCGCTCTGAGTGGATCCGCGGGTTGGGATTGTTGTCCGGGAGACGCATAGCGTCGCTCGCCAGCCAATCCGTCGACCGAGCGCTGCAGCGAGGTGATCGCGTTCTCGATCTTCGCGAGCCGCGCCTCGATTTCCTGCTCTTTTGACGAATCCATTCCGCTCCCGGGTCAGCTACCGTGTAGACGACTGAAGGGAGGTTCGCGTCTCCCTATCCCTGTCGGAGCGCTCCAAAGACGACCGGCAATGCGCCAACCACCCACGTAATTACCGCCGCAATCGCCGCTTGCTGCTTCGACACCTTCCCGACGACGTATAGCCCGATCGCGAGCAAAACCGTCACCCAGATTGTGAACACGTCCACCCTGCTGGCCAGAGCGATCAACACCGCCGACCCATGATCGGGGTCGATGAATCGCGCCGGGCTGAAGCTCACTGCATTCATCGAGTTGAGGCTCTCGGGGCTCATGAAGAGACCCTGCGCCGCGTTTGTTAGTATCTGCACGATGCGCGGCACTTCAGCGTAGGTCGCAATCATCATCGCGGCTGCAACCGATTCCTTCGCATCGAACAGCTTGCCGACCACCCACAGTACGAGACCTGTGCCGAGCACGGTGAGCGTCAGTCCAATCGCAAAGAAGAGAGGCCCGAGCATCTCGAAGAAGTTCCGCCCCGACGATAGCTGCTCCTGTGTCAGGTTGGGATTCTTCCGCAGCATGTCGGCGCTTCGCCTGGCGAATTCCGCATCCATCATCGGCTGAATCGCGTTTCTCGTCAGGAAGTAGAGGATGGTCCCGACAATCACCAGAAACAGGAGAGCCAACCCGAATTTCCCGTCGGCCCGTCGCGCGAACACCGATGACGGCGCGTAGAAGATGTCTACGAAATCCTCCCACAGGCCCGCCTTGGCGGGCGCTGGATCGGCTTCTTTTATTCCTTCGGCGCTGCTTCCCATTGACCAATCCTCGCGGTAGAAGTCATACTCGGAGACCATTCTACCACCTATTTTCCGTTCCCACCACACCAGGATCGTCCATGTCGACAGATTCGGCGGCAGCGCGGCGCATCGATCTCGATCCACTCGTCCACGCGAAGGAAAAGCTCTACTTCGGGATGTCGGTTCTCTTCAGCATCGCCGTCTACGTCTTTCTGGTGGTGACGATCCTCGGCTCGCCCGAGGTGGCGGGCGTGGTGATCTTCTATGCGATCTTCTTCGTCGTCGGGTACCTGATCGTGCACGGCCTCTTTATCGGCCACGTGCGTGGAAATGGAATCCGCGTTTCCGAACGGCAGTTTCCCGAGTTGAAGGCGATGGCGGACGCCCACGCGCGCAGACTGGGAATGGATGAGACTCCGGCGATCTTCGTCCTGCAGGCGGGCGGATTGCTCAACGCATTCGCGACCAGATTTCTCGGCCGGAATTTCGTCGTCCTGTTTTCGGACGTTCTCGCGCTCGCGACCGTAAAGGGCGAGAAAGCCGTAAGCTTCGTACTCGGCCACGAGCTTGGACACATACAGCGCAACCACATGACGAAGCGGGCGCTTCTCTTCCCGGCGATGGCGGTTCCATTCCTCGGCGGCGCGTACTCGAGAGGGTGTGAGTACACATGTGACAGATACGGGAACGCGCTCGAGCCGGAAGCCGGGGTGGATGGACTGCTCGTTCTCGCCGCGGGGCGCGATCTCTACACGCAGGTCGACTCGAAGGAATTCGCCGCCCAGAGAGAGACGGAGGCCGGATTCTTTGTCAACTTCGCCGAGGTCCTGGCGGCGCATCCGCACCTGTCGAGACGCGTGGCGGCGCTGAACACGGTTCGCCGTGCGCAGCCGTCAGCGGCGCGAATTACGGCAAGCGTTGCCGAGCCGGTGCCCGCTAGTTGACTTCTGCGATGGAGCGTGAACGACGTGATTTTGGTCGAGACCCCGAGCTATCGGAAGTGAAACAACTCCTGATGGAAGTCCTTGGGCGGT
>DASXYR010000296.1:0-13526 GCA_036502385.1 Gemmatimonadaceae bacterium | reverse complement strand
GGAAGCGGGAAGGCGGTAGTAGGCTGACGACTCTTCGCGGTAGTACTGCTTTCTGCCTCCGGCTTCTGACCTCGCTTCCCGCTTCCCGCGGACCGCTTTCCCGCTTCCCGCGGACCGCTTTCCCGCTTCCCGCTTCCCGCCCCCCGCCCTACTCCGACCCGTGCGCTCCTGGCGATCCCGGCGAGCGTTCGCGTCCGCGCACAATGTCGAGCTTGAGCTCGTAGTAGCCGTCGGCCTGGTAGTACTGCACGCGGAGATCGTGGTGACCGCCGGCAAGCCTCGCAAAATCGACCGCCGATTCGTGCGCTCTCCAATTGTCGATTGCGAGGACGCCATCGATCCAGACCCGAATGCCGTCGTCGCTGATGGTCCGGAGCGTGTACTCGCCAGGGGCGAGATCGACGAACCCGATCGCCTCGAGCGCAAAGTTCTCGCGCGGAACGCCTGGAATCGCGCGGTATCCCTCGTAGTCGAGTCTGGAAAGGCGGGACGTGAGGACTGGAGGCGAGAGGTGCAGGGCGCTGAACGCTTGCGGATTCCGGCGGGGGTCCATGGCGCTATCGGTCCACTGGTAGAAGCGCGCCACCCAATCGATCGGCGGTTCGAAGCTGGTATAGGTGAACTCATACGGTTCGCCGCGGTTGGTTGCGATGCCGTGCGGCGACACGACTTCCTGTCCGACGTACTCCAGCGCGAGGGACCAGTCTCCGACGGAATCGGGCGTGGGCGTCACCGTGATCGTATCGCCGACGCGTCCGCTCGTCGACGAGAGCGCGCCGATACCGCGTTGAGTCACGACCGTCCACTTGCCGGAAGGGCCGAGGACGCGAAGGGAGAGCGGATTTTTTCGCGAGCTGTCGACGGGCCAGAGCTTCGGCGATCGGTAGTCGTACGGGCCCCAGCCGTCGACGATGATCGCGGAGCGCGGGCGGCGGGCGAGCGAGCTGTCCGTCCGCGACGGCATCCAGCCCTTCGCAATCGGTTTGGGTGCAAGCAGCCTGAGCTCGCGCGGCAAGGACAGCGACGCGGGGCGCGCCGGTGACTGTGCAGCGTTTGTGTTTGTATTTCGAATGAATGTGTAGCGCGTGGAATCGTGAATGGCTGCCGTCGAATCGACGTCGACGAACTGGTTGTTGGCGACAGTCAGCGCGAGGGTTTCGCCGACACGCACGCCAACGCGATTGTTGGCGAAGATGTTGTCCTTTACCTGATAGTCCCTGCTCCGCGTGTCTCGGCGCTTCGGGTAGCCCCAGTCAGAAGGCTCGATCGGATCGCCCCACACTCGAATCGCGGTCGAGTCGCCTGAGAACGTGTTCCATTCGATGACGTTGTTCTGCCCGTGCTCGATTGCGATCCCGGTGCGGTTGCCGGCGAAGGTGTTGCCCGCGATTCTCGAGTCGAAGCTGTAGCCGCCCCACACGCCGTACTCGTTCCCCTCGATGTGGTTCGCCAGAATCGTATTTCGGCTGAACGTCGCCTCGATCCCATTCGCGGGCGCAAAGCTGAAATCATTTCCGTAGAACAGGTTGTCGTTCACGCCGCCCTCGCCGGTGTCCATGGTGGTCTGACCGGCCCAGAGAAACGCGCCGTCGCCTCCATGGGTCATTGAATTGTAGGCGACGATGTTCTTGCTGCTCTGCTCGTACATCAGGAGATCGGCCGCGTCCTGTCCCCGCCGATAGAATCCTTCGCTGTAGCCGCGCACGTCGTAGTCGACGCGATTGTGCATGATGGAGTTGCCGGACGACCGGTACAGCCCGATCCCGACCCCGGAGTTGAAGGAGAAGTTGTTGTTCCAGATACGGAGCCCATTCGTCCGCACGAGCATGAGACCATTCATCCCCTGCGTCGCGGTATTTCCCGTGATCTCGCCGCCTTCGACGCCGTTCAGGTACGCACCGGCCCCGTAGCGGAGCCACTCGTCTTTTTCGTTGTGGTGGAACGACAGCCAGTCGACCAGGCTCTCGTGCTCGATCTCGCTGTAAAGCCTGGGCTTCCAGTTGTAGCTCAGATCGTTGTTGACCAGCGCGAGATTGATCGTGCGGTGCGCGAGGATGCCTACCTTGTACCCTCGAATCCGCGCGTTGACGATGCGGACGTTGCGGCCGCCCTCGACTCGGATCGCTACCCCGCGCGCGAGATCGGGCGCAGAGTCGGGCGCCATTCCTTCGAGCGTAGCGCCGGCGAAGTCGACCGTGATGTTGTTGCCGCGGATCGTAATCACTCCCGAGTCGAGGGAGGCTGGCGCCGCCAAACGATAAAGTCCAGAAGCAACCTGCGCCGATTGAGTGATCACCAATCCCGCTCTGAGCTGGATCGTCGGCGGAGCGCTTGCGCGCTGCACCTGACCCTGAAGAGCGGGGACTATTCCAGACGCCAGAAACAGGATCGTCAGACGTTTTCGCGAAGGCATCGGCAAAAGCTAATTCACGGTGATCGATCCTGTTCCTCGTCGGAAACTGGCTCGTCCTTTTAGGTAGCACATTTCACCAGAGATCGGCCACTTCGGGTGTGCCAGGGAAGCGCGTGAAAAAAAACTGCAACTTTTGCGGGGAGCCGATAGCCGACTCCGCCAGGGAGTGCCCGCAATGCGGGTGGAGTCGCGATCAGGACGCACCACCCACTTCGGATCCAGCTGACCAGAAGGCGCGTGTGGGCGTGTCCGTCGGACTCGTGATCGCTTATGTAGTGATGTGGACGCTGATACACGGCGCACCCGAGATCGCGCAGGCGAGCCCCACGAATATCCCGATTGTCGCCGCTCCGGAGAACGCTCCCGAGCCGGCTCAGTACGAGCCCGAATCCGGGCAAGCGATATCCGTCGGCCTGCTTCCGTCCGCCGCGACCGTTGCCGCGACGACCGCTCCAGCGGGGGCAAAAATTCTGACGATAAAAGTCGCCGACGACAAATCCGCCCACATTCAGGCGCACGACGCGCTCGACTATTCCTTCGTCCTGCCCGAAACGAATCAGAAATGCCAGCTCGTAGGACAACTGCGCGGCAGCGGCGGCTTCGAGCGCGATCTCGAGACGTTTCTTCTCACCGACGACGAATATTTTTTCTGGCACGCGAACCCCGCCGCGATTCCGCATTCGTTGTGGGATACGATCCGCGGCTCGGAGACTCAGCTCAAGTACGATCTTCCGGGCGCGGGCAACTACCACCTGGTGATCTCGAACGAGATGTCGCCGTCGAGCAAAGTCGTTCTCGTAAAAGCTCAGGTTAAGTGCGTGTAGTGATTGGTTAGGCAATGCACAGCTTCGTGAGCGGTGTTGAATCGCAAACAAACTTTTTTCCGTCGCGGTTTGTTTTCTCGGGAAGGATTCTTGCAAGCCCCAGCGGTTTTTTTACGATGGGCCTTCCCCACAGATGGACGAAACCATAAAAACTGAAGCGATAGCTGCTGCTCGACGCGAGATCGCTCGACGAATCGCAAAATTCTGCACCTTCCTATCTACCGAGGATTTCGATCGTCTCCTCGACCGGATGGCTTATGTGCAGTGGAAGTACGAGGTGCTGCCAAACTTGGCGCCGCCTCCCGAATCCAGACAGAAGAGCATCACCCACGCGAACTGATCCTATGCATCGACCGATCCTTCCACTCTTTATCTTCTGGGCGGCCTCACTGCCCGCGCAGTCGCACATCATCACCCACACCTACACCGTTGGGGGAGATGGCGGCTGGGATTACGTCGTCCCCGACCCGCCGAATCACCGTCTCTTCATCGGCAGATCGAACCGATTGATGGTGGTCGACATGAACGACGGACACCTTATCGGCGAAGTGAAGGGAATAAACGGCGCGCACGGCACTGCGATCGTGCCCGGCTCGGCCCACGGTTTTGCGACCTCCGGGGAAGACAGCTCCATCGTGATGTTCGATACCCGAACCTACAAAATCCTGAGCAGGATTCCGGCGGCCGAAGACGCGGACGCGATCATCTACGATCCCACGTCGAAGCGTGTCTTCAGCTTCAATGGCGACGCGAATTCGTCAACCGTCGTCGATGCGGTGAAGGGAACGCTGCTCACGAACATCCCACTCGGGGGGAAGCCCGAGTACGGACAGTCGGCGCGGAACGGAATGGTCTACGCGAATCTCACCGACAGCAGCCAGATCGTCGAGATCGACGCCAGGAACATGCGCGTCACCCGCCGCTGGTCCACGGCGCCTTGCAAGAACCCCGTCTCGATGGCGATCGACACTCGGCATCAGCGACTTTTCAGCGGGTGTCGAAGCGGTGTCATGGCGATCTCCGATTACAAAAATGGCAACGTTGTCGCGACGGTGCCGATCGGTCGTGGCGTCGACGGCGCAGGCTACGATCCGTCGACCAGACTCGCGTACGCATCGAATGCAGATGGGACGCTCACGGTGATTCATCAGGATACGCCCGACAAATACACGGTCATCCAGAACGTCGAGACGGCGCCGGGCGCGCGCAACATGGGGATCGACCCCGCGACGCACCGCGTCTACGTCGTTTCTGCCAAGTTCGGTCCCGCTCCGGCGGAATCCACCGCGACGAATCCGAGGCGGCGGCCGCCAATTCTTCCCGGCACGTTCATGGTGATGGTCGTGGAGCCTGAAGGAACGCACTAAGCGCTCTCGGCGTTGCCGCACGCATCCACAAAACTGAAGCAGGGAGCTCACAGCTTTGCAGCCGGAGCTCCCTAGCTTTCATACTGGCGCTATGGAAGTTGAAATCCTTTAAAACATTCTGCCCTTCCCCGGAATGCGAATGGAAAAGCTCGGTAGCTCAGGCTGCAACGCTGTGAGCTGCCCGCTTCAGTATTGTGGATGCCAGACGCAACGCCACGATCTCCACTCCCGAGAATCCGCCACTGGTATCCTCCGTCGCCACTAAGCACTTTTCGATGACGCAGTCTAGACGACAAACACGTCGGCCTCCATCCCGGTACAGCAATGAAAAAGTCAGCTCGCTCGATATCAAAGTCGCAGCTCGGCTCCAATAGAACTTCGCATGTCATGTTCTCAACGCTGGCCCTTGCGTCGGCAGCAGTTACTGGCTGCAGCGTCATGCCGAGCTCGATGCAGTCGACTCCTTCGCCCGCCGCGGCGAGTGGATCGAACCCGTTTTTCGTCGAGAGCTCACTTCCTTATCACGCGCCTCGATTCGACCTGATTCGGAACGAGGATTACCAGCCGGCGCTCGAAGAGGGTATGCGCCAGCAGCTGGCGGAGATCGACTCGATCGCGAAGCAGACGCGGCCGCCCAATTTCGTGAATACGATCGTCGCTATGGAGAAATCCGGAGCATTGCTCACGCGAGCCGCGAAAGCGTTTTTCGGGGTAATTGGCGCCAACACCAACGACACACTCCAGAAGGTGCAGTCGATCGAGGCTCCCAAGCTCGCGGCCCACAACGACGCGATTTACCTCAACGATCAGCTGTATCAGCGCGTGAAGTCCATCTACGATCGACGCGCCGAGAGCAACTTCACTCCCGAGCAGATGGCGCTTGTCGAGCGCTACAACCGCGACTTCGTTCGCGCGGGCGCGAAGCTGACCGAGCCGGACAAGATCCACATGCGCTCGCTCAACCAGGATCTGTCCAGGCTTTCGACCGATTTCTCGAACAAGCTTCTGGCCGGCACGAAAGCCGGCGCGCTCGTGGTAGACAATGTTTCGGATCTCGATGGACTCTCGCCCGACGAGATCCAGACGGCGTCGCAGGCCGCGAAGGATCGTGGTCTCGCTGGGAAGTGGGTTTTGCCGCTCCGGAACACGACGCAGCAGCCCGCGCAGGCGGAGCTGAAGAACCGCGCCGTCCGTCAGCGTCTGTTCGAGCTCTCATCGCTGCGCACCGAGCGCAGCGACAGCAACGACACGCGCAGCACAATCCGCCGGATGGCGGAGCTGCGCGCCGAGAAGGCGAAGCTGCTCGGATACCCGACGTGGGCGGCGTACGCGCTCGAAACCCAGGGTGCGAAGACGCCCGAGAACGCGATCAAGCTGTTGACCGATCTGGCGCCCGCGGCCACGGCGCGCGCGCGCGTCGAGGCGGCGGACATGCAGAAGCTGATCGATGCCCAGGGCGGAAACTTCAAGCTTCAGCCGTGGGACTGGCAGTACTACGCCGAGCAGGTGCGGAAGCAGAGGTACAGTCTCGACGAATCGCAGATCATGCCCTACTTCGAGCTGGACAACGTTCTCCAGAACGGAGTGTTCTTCGCGGCGAACCGGCTGTACGGCATAACGTTCAAGGAGCGTCACGACATCCCGGTCTATCATCCCGATGTACGCGTGTTCGAGGTGTTCGACTCGAATGGGCAGCCGCTCGCGCTCTGGTACTGCGATTACTTCAAGCGCGACGCGAAGAGCGGCGGCGCCTGGATGGATCAGTTTGTGGATCAGTCGGGGCTCACTGGCTGGAAGCCGGTGGTCTACAACGTCGCGAACTTCACGAAGCCCGCGCCCGGACAACCGGCGTTGCTGACCTTCGACGACGTGACGACGATGTTCCACGAGTTCGGACACGCTCTCCACGGGATGTTTTCGCATGTGGAGTACCCGACTCTGTCGGGCACGAACGTCCCGCGTGATTTCGTGGAATTTCCGTCGCAGTTCAACGAGCACTGGGCGCTCGACCCGATCGTGTTCGCCAACTACGCGAAGAATTACCAGACGGGAGCGCCGATGCCGGCGGCGCTGGTGGACAAGATCAAGGCGTCGAGAACCTTCAATCAGGGCTTCGCGACCACAGAGCTGCTCGAAGCATCATTGCTGGATTTTGCCTGGCACACGCTGCCAGCCGCCGGAGTGCCCGCCGACGTGGATTCGTTCGAGGCCGCCGCACTGAAACAGTACAACGTCGCCGTGCCCGAAGTGCCGCCGCGCTATCACAGCACTTATTTCTCGCACATCTGGGACGGCGGATATTCTGCCGGCTACTACGCCTACACGTGGAGCGAGGTGCTGGACGACGACGCGTACGCGTTCTTCAGGCAAAATGGCGGACTCACGCGCGCGAACGGCGACCGCTTCCGGAACATGGTGCTCTCGCGCGGGGGAACGCAGGACGCGGCGGCGATGTATCGCGCGTGGCGCGGACAGGATCCGACGGTGGACGCCCTGCTCGAGGAGCGGGGACTGAAGGGCGATTCGATAGCGAAGTAGTCGCCGGCCGCCCGCCCTGCTGCATCATAATAGTATTGGCCGGTTATTCGGGCACGGCCTGAACGGCAACGGAACGGGATGCGAGCCGTCAGAGACACAGCAAAGGAGTTGTCAGTAACTACCACGACGTCAATACGTCAGTGTGGCACCGGGTACCCGTTTCTCTACTCTCCTCGCGCGTACCCTTCCGTCGCGAGCCGATGCCCCGACATCTCGTACCCGATCACGGGCATGTCGCTCACCCCGGTCGCGTCGATCCACACATTGTAGAAGTTGAACAAGGCGCAGACTGTGATAGCGTCGTAGATCGCCTCGTCGGTCCATCCCGCCTTGTGGAGCATCTCGATGTCCGCTTCGCTTGTCGCCACGGAATTCGCGTTCACTTTTTTCACAAAAGCGTACAGCGCGCGGTCCTTCTCCGAGATCCGTGCGGTCGTGAGATCATCGAGCACGGCCCGAACGGTGTCCCTGTCGCCCAGCAGCTCCGCCGCGACCGCGGCGTGGGATCCAATTCAGAAGAGACATTGATTGAGCTTCGAGGTGAGCGCCGCAATCATTTCGCGCTGCCAGGACGGCAGCGGCGAAGGTCCGCGCATCACTCCTTGCGTAAAACGCGAAAGAAAATCCGTCCGGTCCGGTTTGAAGGCGAAAAGATGCAGAATCTGCGGGATTGGGATCGCGGCAGCGCGCATCTGACTGAACATCGTCGCGTGTGGCTCGGACGCGGCGTGGTTCTCAACCGCTTTCAGGAACATCGGCTTCATAAGGGCTCAGGCTCCGGTGGCGACGATACTAAAGGACGGACGGCGGAACCGCAACGAAAACGGTGAGCGACAACTGGAAGGCGGCAAGCTGTCCGGTCGCTAGGTCCTCGCAACTCGATCTTGACAATTGATGATGCGTCCAGCACTATGGCGGCGCACCAGAAAACAGCTGAAACCGGTCGAGCCGCTCTGTGTAGCTCGCCCGCATCCGCACATCCCTCTCTCTGATCACGCCGGGGAGAGGAGAAGTTCCGCTGACCACCCTGTGGAGGACTTCCGTATGGCGTTAGGTCGTCGCCTTCTTCTGGCCCTCGTCGTTGGCATGCTATGGGCCGTCCGATCAAGCGCACAAATCCCAGTACCTCCAACAGGCACTGTTACCGGCCGAATCGTCGATGCTGCGACGCAGGAGCCGGTGTCGGATGTCAGCGTCGTCGTCGAAGGCACGCGACGTGGCGCCGTCTCCGGCCCTGACGGTACCTTCACAATCGTTGGCGTTCCAGCCGGCTCGCAGACAATCAGAGCGCGCAGAATCGGATTCAGCGCGCCGCTGCAGATCGTCGTCGTTCCGACGAGCGGCTCGGTGAGCGTGGTCTTCCCGCTCCAACGACAGGCGGTCTCTCTCGAAGACGTCGTGACGACCGGTTACGGGACGCAGCGTCGCGTCGCAATTACCGGATCTATCGCGACGGTCGACGCCAGCCAGGCGAATGTCGGCGCAACCGTAAACGTGAATCAGATGATCGAGGGCCGAGCCGCCGGTGTTCAGATTACGACGAATAGCGGTGAGCCCGGTGCGGGCGCACAGATCACGGTTCGCGGCGGCAGCTCGATCAGCGCCAGCAACGAACCCCTCTACGTCATCGATGGTGTACCGATAAATAACGTCGAGACTGAAAGCCCGGGCATTTCACCGAGTGCTGCAACTCCCGCCCTTCCGCGCAGTCCCCTCACTCTTCTCAACCCGGCGGATATTGCGTCGATCTCGATCCTGAAAGACGCAGCTGCGGCTATCTATGGAACCCGCGCCGCCAACGGCGTCGTTCTCATCGAGACGAAGAAGGGAACCGGCGGAGGACCGAGCATACAGTACGACGCCTATGTTGGAACTTCGTCCGCGCCGAGGCATCTGGATATTGTGACCGGAGACCAGTACCGCGCGTACGTCGACCAGGAAGTCGCGGCCGGAGTCTTCACTCCGGCGCAACGCGCTTCTCTCGGAACCTCGAACACGAACTGGGAGCAGGCGGTCCTCCACAACGGCGCCACGTACAATCACAATCTCTCTTTCTCGGGTGGATCGGCGAGCACGCAGTACCGTGCCTCGCTGAACTACATGAATCAGGAAGGGATCGTGATCTCGAGCGGGTTCAAGCGGACCCAGGCGCGCGTCAACGGAACGCACCAGGCGCTCGACGGCCGCCTGCGTCTCGGACTCAACCTGACTGGGTCGAACGTCCAGAACGATTACATCCCGTACGAGAACTCAGGCGGCTTCCTGGGTGGTCTCTTCATCAACACGATTCAGTTCAACCCGACGAAGCCTCTCACGGTTACCGATGCGACGGGTGCGGTGCACTATTACGAAACCTCCTGCGCCTCTGTGGTCTCTCCGACCACGTGCGCGAGCACGGCGCAGGACGACAAGAACCCGGTCGCTTTGGCGAACCAGATCCAGTCGTTCGGAAATTCGAACCGCGTCCTCGGGAACGGCTCGGCCGAGTTTGATCTGGCCACTCCTCTCACAGCAAGGGTTCTGGTCGGAGTAGATCGCACCGACGGCCATCGCAGCGATTACTTCCCGCTGGCAAGTCCAGCCGGTGCGGGCACGGGCGGAGATGCGCGACAGGCGTCGCGGACGAACCTCGCCAAGACGCTGCAGACTGTCCTCACCTTCCATCCCGACCTTTCCGGCAACAGCAGCTTCGATATGCTCGGTGGCTATGAATACAATGACTACTCGCTCACCGAGTTTATCGCCGAGTCACAGGGTTTTCTTACCGATGCATTGGGATTCAACGGCTTGAGCACTGGCAGCAAGCTCATAACGCCAGGCTCGAATCTCGAACAAAGCCGATTGGTGGGTTTCTTCACCAAGGCAAATTACAGCTTCAAGGACACGTACTTCCTCACCGGCTCCTGGAGAAAAGACGGCTCCTCGCGGTTCGGAGTCGGCAACAAGTGGGCGGCGTTCCCGGCCATCTCGGGATCTGTGCGCCTCAGTCAGCTGAGCGCCATACCGAAGGGTCCGTTCTCCGAGCTGCGGCTTCGCGCTGGATGGGGAAGACTCGGCAACCCAGGCGTGCCGCCATACGCCTCGTTGATCAGACTCTCGGCCGATGCCAACTCGCGTTATGTCTTCGGCGATCAGGCGGTCGTCGGCTTCGTGCCGGTCAACAACGCCAATCCCGACTTGAAGTGGGAGACGACCGACCAGTCCAACATCGGACTCGACTACGGCTTCGGTAACAATCGGTTCAGCGGCACGCTCGAGTATTACGTGAAGAACACGCACGACCTGCTGCTTCGGGTTCCCGTCCCGCAGCCAGCCGTTGTCAGCGATCGACTCCAGAACATCGGAAAGATGAGCAACAAGGGTGTCGAGTTCTCGCTCGACGCGCAGGTGCTGAACAGAGCCACGTCGAATTGGAGTGCTGGCGTGGTGTTCTCGGCCGATCGCAACAAGGTCATCGATCTTGGCACGACGCCGTTCTACATCACCGGCATCATGAGCGGACAGGGCCAGTCGGGTGCGCCGTCACAGCGCATTCTGCCGGGTCAACCCCTCGGCACTTTCTACGGCCCGCAGTACGCAGGTGTGTGCGATCAGACGACTTGCGGAGCCGGACCCGACGGAGTTGCCGGAAACGCTGATGATCCAACGAAAGGCCAGCAGCTGTTCAATCACTACACGGTCGATGCGAACGGCGTTCTGACGCTCAGTCCGAACAAGACCGCAACTCCGGGCGGCAATGATTTCGTGATTCTCGGAAACGCGAATCCGAAATACACCCTCGGACTTCGTACGAACGGCAACATCGGCAAGTTCGATTTCAGCGCGCTCATCAACAGCCAGCACGGCCAGAAGGTGCTGAACGAAACTGCTCTCGTTTACGCGACAAAATCCAACGCCAAGAACAACAAGGGCTTCCTTGCGTCTGCCTTGACCGACGGCGTTGGCCCGCTGGAGCCGTCGATCTTCTCGGATCGTTTCATCGAAGACGGATCGTTCTGGAGACTGCAGAACGTGACGGTTGGATATACCTTCGACTTGCCGACCTTCACCGGCACCGCCCGCGGCACCAGAGTCTATCTGTCGGGTGACAATCTGTTGCTCAGCACGTCCTACACAGGTTACGACCCCGAGGTATACACCGACGCGGGGCTGGCATCACGCGGCATCGATTACCTGCACTACCCGCGTGCTCGCACATTTACTGGAGGCTTCCGTGTCGCTTTCTAGGAATTCAAACATGATAAAGTCAATTGGATTCGCGGGCGCGCTCGCCGCATTCCTGCTTGCGCCTGCATGCACCGATCTCACCGAGGTCCCGCAGAGCTCGATCACGCCGGATCATTTCTATCGTAACGAAGCGGAAGCCACCGGCGGCCTCGCCTCGGTGTACGCGTCGCTGCGCGACTTCGCCAATGGTTATTACGAGTCGACCGAGGTCACGACGGACGAGGTCATCGTACCAACGCGAGGCACCGACTGGTACGACAACGGCAAGTGGTTGGACCTCCACCATATGACGTGGACGGGGAACAGCCCGGGCACGCTCGGCAACGTCAACGATGCCTGGAACCAGCTGTTCAACGGCGTCGCTCGCGCAAACGTCGTCCTCGACGCAATGCAGAATGTGGACTTCGCGGCCAAGCCCGGAATTGTCGCCGAGCTCAGAGTACTGCGGGCGATCTATTACTACGCCCTGCAGGACCTGTTCGGCGGTGTGCCGATAGTTTGCTCCGAGCCGGGCAATCCTATCTGTACCGGAATCGGGATCGAACCCCGCGCCCGGAACACGCGCAAGGAAGTGTTCGATTTCATCGAATCCGAGCTGATCGCTGCGCGGCCTGACCTGCCTGTGACGTGGAGCGCATCGATGAACGGCCGCATCACGCAGGGTGCTGTTGATGCTCTGCTCGCCAGCATCTATCTGAACGCGCAGGTGTTCGGTGGCACCGTGACGACGGCGGGACTCCAGAAGGGTACGGCCCGCTGGCAGGACGCGGTAACCGTCTGCGACCGGATTCTCAACTCGCCAGCCGGCTACCAGCTCTCCACCGACTGGCGGTCCAATTTCAGAGCCGACAACGGTAACTCGCTGGAGAACATCCTTACCGTCAAGTACCTCAACCAGCCAGGTCTGGGCCTCCATTTCGTGATGGAGTCGCTGCACTACAATCAGTATTCGGGCGGCTCGACACCGTGGAACGGCTTCTCGACACTCGCCGAGACCTATCGCGCATTTGATCCGGCGGATCAACGCCGGCAGATCTTCCTTGCCGGTTCGCAGGTCAATCAGGTCACCGGACTACCGGTGACGGATCGCGCCGGGAATCCGCTCAGCTTTGATTCGCTTATCGTGGACGACACCAAGGCGGCAGAAAACATTGGTGTCAGGATCGTCAAGTGGCCGGTGGATCCGGCTCACCTCGATCAGGAGAATGGCAACGATTACGCGCTGTTCCGGCTCGCCGAGATCTATTTGATCAAGGCGGAGGCTCTGAACGAGCTGTCGGCAGGTAACGGGCCCGCGGCCATAGCTCTGATCAATCAAGTGCGCGCGCGCGTCTTCTCTCCGCCAAAACCGCTGGCAACGACGCTGACGCAGCAGCAAATCCGCGACGCAATCCTTCAGGAGCGACTTTTCGAGCTCACGGACGAGGCCAAGCGGCGTCAGGATCTTATCCGCATGGATCAGTACATAACCAGGAACTGGGCCTTCAAGAGTGCCTCAGCTCTTACGCAGCCGTACCGCGTGCTGATGGCGATTCCTGACATTCAGCTGGGAACGAACCCGAAGCTCGAGCAGAATCCGGGGTACACGAACTAAAGCCCCTGTAGTTCCGACTGTGTGACATGGCCTGCTCCCACTCACGTGGGGGCAGGCCATGATGCAGTAGCTCCATCCAATTTCATTGTCTGTTCCGGGTCCTCGCGGCCCAGTGAGTCATTTCTCTGCTGACCCTCTCGATCGGTAGGAAGCAAGCCTCGACGCAAAGGCTTCGCCTCCTGCTTTGCGCGCTCTCCGTCGTCAGCTGCTCCGGCTCCCGCGATTCTCGACCCGAAGCGTCCACAACCAAAGCTCCTGCTGTCGACAGTCATCTATTCACGATGATGCCCCCGAGCTACACGGGGATCCGATTCGTCAATCGCGTCGAAGACACGCCCGAGATGAACGTCTTCACGTATCGCAATTTTTATAACGGCGGTGGCGTGGCCGTGGGCGACCTCAATGGGGATGGCATCCCCGAGGTGATGCTGACTTCGAACATGCACGGAAACAAGCTCTACCTCAATAAAGGGCACTTCCAGTTTCGCGACATCACCGACCAGGCCGGCGTCGGCGGAAAAGGATCGTGGGCTACCGGAGTAACCATGGCCGACGTCAACGGC